>JAVBQZ010000025.1:0-4264 GCA_031548505.1 Bdellovibrionota bacterium
AAAAATGCAAAAAATTTGATGATGTTCTGTTTATTAATGCAAGCGAAGATTATGATAAGGGCAAACGTCAAAACGTCCTTTCAGATAAGCCGGGTGGACACATCGACAAAATAGTTGAAACTTATCAATATCGCAAAGAGGACGATAAAAAGTATTCACGCCGTGTTTCCATGGAAGAAATAGCAAAAAATGATTATAATCTTAATATATCACGATATGTTAGTACCGCAGGTGAAGATGAGATTATTGATATTGAACAGGTAAATAACGATTTAATAAAAATTGAGAAAAGCATTAGAGATGCAAAGGCAGAACATAATAAATTCTTGAAGGAATTGGGACTGCCGGAAATACCATAAAATTAATTCTCCCTGCCGACAATGTAGTCAATCGTAACGTCTAAAAGGTCGGCGAGTTCAACAAGTGTAATAAGGTCGGGCGGAGAGCCGTGATCCCAGCTGTACATATAGCTGTCGCTGAATTTTGTTTTCTGGCTGAGTGAATACCTTGACATGCTCCGAAAAGCTAGAGCGCGTCTTAACGCCTGCGGAAAATGCGGTGGCGTTTGCGAGGCAAAAGAATACCCATAAATAAGTGCCTCCTACTATTAAAATCATCCCAAATACGGAGCCAAATGTCTTGCATTGACATCGTGGGTGGGAGTATAATTTTAGTATCGACAGTCGTAATAACATAAGGAGGTAAGATTTTTGAAAAACGAAGCGGGACTCATTGTAATGACTCTCATTGAAAAGCTGAAAAAGAATACCCGATATTTTGGGGAGCTGGCTTTTGTGGAAACGCACGGTACATACGCATCAAGAGCGGAAATAGTATCGTTTACTACTTCATTCTTTACGAGTGGAGCAATCTTGTTCTAAGAAAGCCAATCCATATGATAATGCGGTAATTGAATCATTTTTCTCCAATATGAAAAGAGAAGAATTAAATTCTAACAGCTTTGAGTTTTTTGATGAATTAGAAGAATGCGTTGACAAATATATTGCATTTTATAACGACTATCGTCCTCACAACTCCTTAAAAGGAAAAACTCCTAATCAAGTCGAAAAGGAGTTCTTTTCCGGACAGTCCGCATAAAAAAGTTCATTTCATGCGTTGTCCTCACTTGGCGGAGCGTGTTAAACGTAAATCGAATTTCAATTTCATATATAAGGAGTTCCCTATTAATTAATTCCATAATTTTTTATTAATAATTCTTTTCCTTCTCTTTTTTGTCCAGCACAATATTTTAGAGAAAAAGATTCAATATTTAAACCCTTATATATCTCTCGAATTAAAATGCAGTCATCATATGTAATTATCCAACTCGCCTCGGCCAATTCCATTTGTATTAATTCACTTAAACATTGATGGTCATCTTTTTCGAAAAAGTTTGTATATAAGGCCTTTCCTTTTTTGACATATGGGGGGTCAAAATTTATAAAGAGTTTTTCTTTATCAGGCACAATAATTTTCTTTATAAAATCTCTAACATCATAATTATAAACTTTAACATTATCTCTGAATTTTGATATTTCCAAAATCAATTTTATTAATTTTTACATATTAAATCTAAAGTCAATTTTATATTTACTCTTCTGTTCAGAGCCACCAATTGGTCCACCCTTAATAATGCCAGAGTAATTTGTTCTATTTAGAAAGAAAGTTGCAAATCCAACCTCTAATAAAGTATAATTCTGTTGATTATCATAAATCTCTTTTTGAGTATTCCAGGTCTCTAAATCTATTTTCACATCATAAATTAGCTTTATTAATTCATTAGTTTCGAAAAAAACACTTTGCCAAAATGAATATATATGGTTATCGAAATCATTAATGATAAAATCTTTAACATCGCCATTTAACATTAGGTTTAACCCTATACCAAATCCCCCAGCAAAGGGCTCAGTATAGGTTCGGTCCAAGAGATTATTTTCGCGCATAATTTCTCTTATTTTTTCATATAAATTTCCTTTGCCACCAGGATACCTCAATGGAGAAAATGTTTTCATAAACCCTCAATTATTTAAAACGAATTCTATCAAAGTATAGATAAAACTATTGGCGATCATAAAGATTTCATATACCATGCCATTATTTTTATAGTTCTTTGAAAAAATTTCTGGATAATGAACAATCAAATCTAAAAAATCTTTATGAGTTCCATTTTTTCCAAATTCTACAATAAAAAGTTTATCAACTTCATTAGAAAAAATTATATGACCATTTTCTATAAATTTAATAATTGTCTCTATGATTCTGGATAATAACGGATTCGAATTTTTTGTCAAGCTTTCCCAAATCTTAGGTTGTTTCTCACGTAACCAGTATTTAATACTATTCTCCAACAAAGACCTTATTAACATCAAAGTCCCAATTGGATATTTTTCACAATCGTAGCCATCAAGACTATTTTTGCAAAGTTTCCGTAATTCGCTAACCACATTAAAAATACCAACATTATTAGAATCAGTTGGATTTATTTTTGTGATTTTTAAATTCTGAAATTTATAAGCTTTAATATTTTGTTGTCTAATTGAAGTGGTAGAATTTATTTCTGATTGTTTTGGTGCAGAATCAAAATTCTTTTCTTGCACAGACTGAAAAGAAATCGTAGTATTTTGAGAATCATTTATATCAAATAATGTCGGATCTGATTCAATATTAGGAATACTCAATTCGATTTTTATTTCATCGATTAATTTGATTTGTGCTTCTTCATCATAAACAATCGACACAGATTTATTTCTTATTTTATTGATAATTGCCCTGATTCGTCTTATGCTCTCCCCCCTTTCTGATTCTATTAATGGAAGGAAATATTCATTATTATTTTTGACTATTAATAAAAAATCTCTACATACTGTACTAAGAATTCTTTCCCAGTTTGTCTTTGAAACTTCTTTGACTTGTTCTGGAGTTAATATCTTCTCATTAATTAAGTATTCCTGAAAATTCAATAGTGCACTTGGTTTATTTAAGAATCTCTCACCAAATCTAGCTTTCTGCTCCCCACTCCATTGTACGACTCCTCGACCATCATTTTGCCCGTTATGAGTTACCTCTAGCCAATGGATCAAATCTTTATCAAACAAATTATCATAAAAAGAGACCTCTAGTTCTGAAAAATTATTTTTATTTGCATTATGTAAATCATAAAACTTATTATATAAAGTTGTATCTACTTGCTCAATGAGATGAGGATTTAGCATTATTTGAATTGCCAAGACCCTTCTGTTTCCTTCGGCCACAGAATATTTGCCTTCTTCATGTTCGCAGGGATACACCGCAATTGTACTTTGAGGGTTTAATCCATTAAAACAAATATCCTTTGCTAATTCAAAAAGCTTATTTTGCTGATTAGAAAGCATTTCACAAATTGCAAGTTGATAATCGGCCATATGATCTAATCTGGGATTTTCAAGAGAAATTCTTAAATCATTTATATTAACTACAAGTTTCTTCATCTTTTCTGCCTCTTTTAATTAATATTTTTATTTATTCTTCTAAACCTAAAAGATAACCTGCACTCACTTCAAAATATTGAGCCAATTTAGCAAGTTGTTCGCCTCGCACATCATGTTTATTATTTTCCCAATTGCATATAGCTGTATCGCTAACGCCAATTATTTTAGCAAGGGCTTCTGTTGAAAGTCCTTTTTCTTTACGCAATTCTCTCAATCTTTCTGCAAAAATTTCCATAATTATATTATGCCACGATAACTTTGCAAAATGCTTGACACCACGAAAGTTTGGTAATATAATATATTTACCACGATAACTTTGTAAATATGGAGACAAATTTATGAAAAACCAAATTGAGGATATCGTAAAAATTATTTATGACCCTAAAGTTGAAGCCGTTGGATTTTTAATATTGAGCGGGGAATTAGGACAGACATTTTTTGGTATACCTAAGTGTAAAAGAAAAATTGAAGATTATGGAAAGCTAATCGCAATTTGTATTGTTTTTGAATTTAGGCGAACACTTCTTAAATTATTCAAAGAGGGAGAGTCTAAAATCGAAATCATTCTTGACTATTTAAGAGAAGAAGGTAAAAAACCGGAAGTTGTTGAAAACTGGATCAAGGAAGCAATTGAAAATATCATTGACCCTAAACTAAAAACATCGGCAATAGAAATATGGAAAGAGAAAAAACAGAAAATCAGAGAAAAAGATTTTGACCTTGCAAAAATGTTATAAACTCACCGTTTGGCACCATGGCGTATGCTTGTCATAGACAAGTCGGCTCGGCTGCGCCTC
>JAVBQZ010000102.1:0-7977 GCA_031548505.1 Bdellovibrionota bacterium
AGAATTTATAAATATTACTAATAATATACCCCATGATTTTAAGAATAAAATAGAGGACGATAAAACTGGAGACGAGACAGTAAAATATTTAAGAAATGCAAGAAAAACAGCATGGAGGATTAATAGTAATCATGCATCATCCTTAGGTTTTCATCCTTTAATATATTTTTATTCTATAGAGGGCAATTATAGGCCGGCTTCCTTTTATGCCTTATTATTATGGCTAATAAAATTGGAGCAAAAAAATCTATTTAATGATTTTATCAAGATTAGAAAGGTTTTCGAAGACATGCTTATTAAGTATGGAGATCTAATTTCTGATATGACTCGACAATATAGATATGCTATTAAAGCATACCCACATATCCAAGATTTTTATATGGAATCCATGCAATTATTATTATCTGGGGAAAATATAGATGATACTGTAGCTTCCATTAAAAAATCAAGACCAAAATTTAATTTTCTTAGAGTCAATATAGGTAAACACGATGATATTTTCTCTAATTTTACGACAGAAAAAAAATCAGCTATATTTATAAAAGAAGCATTACAAAATCCTATTAGATGTAAAATTTGCAATGGGTTGATACATCAAAATGCTATAACTATTGACCATATAACAAGAAAACAAGATGGGGGATTAGGGGAAGTAGATAATGGTCAACTGACACATCCGTATTGTAATACAACATATAAAAATTAATAAATGCCACTCAACAATAATCAAATTCAACAAATAGAAACTGTTTTAAAGAATAGTCTTCGGCATAAGTTTCAAAACTATAACCCAGAACCTGCCGCAATGCCTTTTCATACAAGGTTATTAGGGAAAGATAGAATGGCACTATTTTCTTTCATCCATTCGTTAAATACAAATTTTGGAACAAGTATTTTTGAACCTGTTGCATTAGCTTTGGCTTCTACAAAATTTAAAATTACAAAATCACAAGCAACGGTAGGGGCTCAGATAAGCGAATCGGCTCAGCGAGTCATTCAAGATATTATGGATGATTTAACAGCTGGCAATAGTCGGCCAAACAAAATTCAAGAAATTGAACAAATAAGAAAAGTTTGTCAAACGGGTAAGTTTAGGACGGTAAAACCAACGAAAGTAGATGTTTGGTTGGAATCGGAAAACGGAGAATTATATTTATTTGATATAAAGACAGCTAAACCGAATAAAGGTGGATTTAAAGAATTTAAAAGAACCTTATTAGAATGGATAGCCTGTGTGCTTGCTGAAAATCCTGAAGTGGTTGTTAATACATTAATTGCTATCCCATATAATCCCTATGCACCAAAACCATATTCTCGTTGGACGATGGCAGGAATGTTGGATTTAGGACAAGAATTAAAAGTTGCGGAAGAATTTTGGGATTTTTTGGGTGGAGAAAATTCCTATACTCAACTATTAGATATTTTTGAAAGAGTAGGGATAGAGTTAAGATCTGAAATAGATGATTACTTCAATAAGTTTAATAACAACTCTTCCTTAGTTTAGTTAAAGACTTGTCAGTTGTGTGTTATGTGTAACTCGCACGATATTCTTAAAAAACAAAATTAAGAGACAGTGAAAATCAAGGGAACTGGCATTTCATCATTCATTGTTTCCCGTAAAGCACCGGGTTTAAACTCGGGTCATTGTACATTTTCATTTGTCTATATACTTTCATTAGGCATTTTCCGCCTTCAATGTCGGCTAGTAGTTCTTCAATTGATTGGGATAAATCTTTCTGTTGAGTTAGCAAAATATCTAATTTCTTTTGGCAATTCGCTATATGTTCAGCGTTTACGTCGGTTCTAACCGTTTCTTCATGCATGTGGTAAATTTTTAGAGATAGAATTGAGAGGCGATCAATTGCCCAAGCAATTGTTTCAGTATTTATTCTGGCATTCGGAAGAGGTGTAATGCCCTTAAATTTATCTAAAAAGTAACTATCAATATATTCAACCATATCAGTACGGCGTTGGTTGTCGGTGTCAATGCGACGTTTCAAAACCAGCGCATCTTTTGGATCAATATTTGGATTCCTAATTATATCTTCATAATGCCATTGAATATTATCAATCCAATTTTTTGAATAAAGTAAAAATTCAATACTTCCATCAGGGAAAGGATTTGACATTGGTTGATCAATGCTGTCGTATTTATGATAATCATTTATTGATTGTGAAAAGATTTTATTTGCGGTTGTTGTGAATGACATGAAATTATCCTTTTATATACTAGGCGTAATGCCGTACTTGCTTTGTAATGAAAGCATATCCTTGCTACCGGATTGTTAGTAATGTCAATTGGAACAATATAGAGCTAATATATCCCTACTGTGTGTATGCTGATATTGGCAATCAAATAATAAATAGTAAGAAATATAATGATATGTTATAGTTACAGGCATTATGGAAGATAAAATAGATATAAAAGAACAATCGCTTGAACAAGAATCCGTATCACAATCGCAATCCTCATTTGTTTCCTACGATGATTTTAGTAAATTTGATTTTCGGGTTGCGCAAATTTTAGAAGCCGAACCGGTTGCTAAGTCAGAAAAATTAATAAAACTACAAATAACACTTGGTGATGAACTTGGTCAGCGTCAAATTGTTGCAGGTATTGGTAAAAAATATTCAGCAGAGGAATTAGTAGGTCGTAAAATAGTAGTAATAGTAAATTTAAAACCAGCGAAACTTATGGGGCTAGAAAGTAATGGTATGTTACTTGCAGCAGGGGATAATGCTGAGATGTCATTATTAGGTGTTGAGCCATTAACTCCTGCTGGCGCACGAGTAAGCTAGATTTTAATGTACAATTTACAGTGCACAATTCAAAATTGCCACTTCGCTTTCTTTCTTTTGTATCTCTGTGGAAAGACTTGGCGTGGGGCAATTGTATATTGTGAATTATAGAATTATGAAACTACTGATAAAACTACCTTTTGTCGTCATGTTCTTCGTAATCGCATTCGCGGTTAGCATAACTCCCGTATTGGCAGGTGAACGCTCGTGTAATGATACAGCAACGGCTTTAGAACTTGCAAGTAAGCTGCGCCGTCTTGAGATTTTAGAACCGGTTCAATGTAAATTGCAGAATATTGTTGAAGTCAGAAATTATGTGAAGAAAAAGCTTCATGATTCTGGAATTTCCGGTCATGCACAATATGAGGAAATTATTTTAAAGATGTTGGGGTTTGTTCCAGAGGACTACAACTATAACGAGGGGTTAATACAAATCTATACTAGCCAACTCGCTGGTTATTATGATCCTGAAAATAAATATTACGCTATGGCAGATTGGTTGCCGGCAAATACGCAAACCCCGATAACAATTCACGAATTAACGCACGCATTACAAGATCAACATTTCAATTTATCGCGCTTAGTTGAGGATAAAGATTTAACTACTGATCTCTTATTGGCACGGATAGCACTTGCCGAAGGGGATGCGGCGGCAGTGATGTATGATTACATGAATAAAAAGCGTGGTGCACCATCTCTTGCCGAACAAGGCTCGGTTTCCGGTATCACAATTGCAAATATGATAGGATTTATGATGATGGCGAATAGCAACAATGTCCCAAATGCGTTGCAATTAATGATGGCATATCCATATTTAAGCGGGCTTACTTTTGTGCATCTCCTACTTTTGCAAAATGGATATCAGGCAGTTGATAATGCTTATTTTAACTTGCCAAATTCAACACGTGAAATTTTGCATCCTGAAAAATATATTGCGCGTGTACGCGATGGTTTAGAGCAGCCATTCGCGCCCGAGTTTGGAATAGCTGTGCCGCGTCTGTTAAAAAAGAAATATAATACCCCCAGCATTTTCTCCGACACATTAGGGGAATTTATGATTTCTTCTTTGCTTAGCAATTATTTATCGTCGCTTATTGCAAGTGAAGCGTCCGCCGGTTGGCGATATGACCGTTTGGATTTATATCAGTTGCAAGACGAACCTCAGCATTTTCTATTAGCGTGGATAATTGAAAATGAGACAGAGGCAGATGCAAACGTTTTATTTAATACAATGGTAAAAGCATTCTCAGAACGTTTCTATCAAAGTACTCGTAAAGACGATGGTGCTTTATATTTTAAAAATAATGCTAATAATATGCTAGGTTATGTGGCACGCGATGGAAAGTATAGGGTGAGGGTTGAAGTTAGTAATTAGTCTATATTGAAAAAATTATCCTATTTCTCTTGGTATGCCGAAAGGAAAAATCTAACTTACTTTGTTCGTTAGATTTTTCCTTTCGGCGTTGTGTTGTTCAAGACAGCTCTTTAGTATCAACTAATTAATAAATTGCTTGAATAATGTGTTTTAATTTGCTAGTCGCCCGCGCGCTTTTGGAAGGGTGCCCGAGTGGCTAAAGGGGGCGGGCTGTAAACCCGCTGGCTTACGCCTACATAGGTTCGAAACCTATCCCTTCCATTTTTCTTTATATTCTGCGAAACTAGTAAAATATCTTATGCGGGTGTAGCTCAGCTGGCTAGAGCATTAGCCTTCCAAGCTAAGGGTCGCGGGTTCGAATCCCGTCGCCCGCTCCACTTTTTAGGTGGTGACTATCTACCTTGTGGCGACGGGCAAATTTTACAAAGAATATTTTAACAGTGAGTTATTGATTTATTTCAATTGTTTGTAAATTTCTCTGTAAAATTTTCCAAATAGCACATTAGGTGCTGTTTGTTCGTCGCCCGCTCCACTTTTTGGGTGGTGACTATCTACCTTCTACCTTGTGGCGATGGGCAAATTTTACAAAGAATATTTTAGCAGTGAATTGTCTGATTTATTTCAATTATTTTTAGATTTTCCTGTAAAATTACATCGGTAAATTAAGAATAATAACGGTCTTCATTGGCTTGTTCCATGAAACAAAGGTTTGTTTTTAAAGCTATTCTTGTATCTTGACGATAATATTGTTAATTATTTAGCACATTTAGCGTTGATTTTAGCATAACAGTAGTACACACGGTTTTGATTTTATAGTTTTTTTATTTTTTTTCGGTTATGTCCCTCAATTACAAAAATCCAACAGAAGTAAATATAGTTACAAAACAAACAGATAGTTCGGCTGCTACACGCAATAATATATCTGACTTAAATTTTAGACAAGCCGAACTCCCAGGTTATCAGCCGCATATAGACAATCTTGTTAGAAAAAATACAAAAAAGATAATTAACGATGATACTTTTTTATCGCAAACCGGACCTAAAGCGCGTCTTATAAATTCTGTTGCGAAAGTCATAGAACAAGGGCGTTCGACAAATGTTGCAAACGAACAAGATTTGGATAGAATTAAATGTGAAGCGCGCAAAGAAGCTATCAAGCTTATCTCATCATTAAGTTCTGCTGAAATAAATACCCTTTCAAAAGCCTCCCCTAATGATATAAAACTAATTTTACGCGCTGCTGAGAATAAGGTGAGGGGGTAAACAGCTAACTGTTATCATCATGTGCAAAATATTAGGCTTATTTCTTGGCTTTTGGCTTATGCGTGGGACTGGCGCAATTGTTGGATTTTTGATTGGCCTTTGCGCAGATGAAATCATTAGAGTCAAAATAGGAAGGCGTCGTGCAGTTAATGCAGCAAGGGTTAGAGATACTGCGTTTTTTAACGAAACATTCATGCATTCTCTAATTGGAATGTTTGTTAAACTTGCACTTGTTGATGGACAGCTTAATAATCAAGAACGCCAGGCCATAGATAAATTAATAAAAGAGAATTTTAAGAATTATAGACGGATTAAACCGTTAGTAGAAGAAAGTATACGTTCGGCGATGAACTCAAACCGGACACTAAATTCTTATGCCATTCAATTCGTCGAACTTTCAGAAAATAATAAAAATCAAGTGCGCTTTGCTTTTGCAGCATTGCTTGAAGTCGCTATGGCTGATTCGTCCATCACACCTGCCGAAAAAGATGCTCTACTGTTGGTTGCCGAGGTTATGGGTTTAAAATTACGTGGTAATCAGGGAGATAATAGGTCCCATTATAATGGGGGCAATGGTAAAAGTGGTAATAACAATAATGATGACGCTGCCGTTGATTTTGTAAATAACATTGAACTTAATCCTTATTCACTACTCGGTTGTTCTGCTGAAGATTCAAACCAAAAAATTAAAGAACATTATGTGCAATTAGTTCAAGAATATCATCCGGATAAAATTTATGCCAAAGACTTGCCGGAAGATTTTATCAAATTTGCAAATTATAAATTTGACCTAATCCAAAACGCCTACAAACAAATAAAACAAGAACGCGGAATAAAATAATTTACGCAATGTACAATTCACAATGCACAGTGCACAATTCCCCACCCCGCTCCACCATAAATACTCACATTATTCTACCATATTAAGGCCGGGGAGGGCTGGGAATTGTGAATTGTGCATTGGTTCTACTGAATTCTTCCGAACAGTTTTTCTAATTCTGCACGATTAAATACTTTTGCAATCGGACGACCGTGCGGGCAAAATGCCGAGCATTCGACTGTATCTACAAGTTCAAGAAGTGCATAAACCTCTTCTTCGCGTAAAACCTGCCCACTTCTTACAGAACTATGGCAAGCAATTCGTGAAAGCACTTCATCAATGTGTTTATCAAGCTCATTGTGCCATTCTGTAGCAGTTGGTAAATTTAATAAGTCGCGAAGGATTTCAACAGTTGAAAATTTTTGTAGTGTGACAGGGTTTGAAAGAATTTCTAAGAAACAGCCATTGTTATCGTTCTCAATTAAGTTTATTTTAAATCCAATTCTATTTAGGATATCGTGTGCAGAATTATAATTTTCTGCTTCGTCTGCGGAGAGTTCAATCATTTCAGGGATTAGTAAATCTTGCACGAGTGCATTGCCTTTTTCAAATTCTGTTTTTAATTTATAGAAGGTTGCGCGTTCATGTGCAGCGTGCATATCAAGTATCACAAGTTCATTTTCACTTTCTAACAAAATAAAACAGCCAAGAACTTGTCCAACATAACGCATTTGGTGATAAGTCGATGGTTTAGCAATTGTTTGTCCAGTGTTATAAATTTCTGCAAGTGATGTCTTTCGTGGAAATTGGGTAGGTTCAATTTCTGTAGATGATTCTGCTTGAAAATTATTATCAAATATAAACGTAGCTTTATTGTTATTTTGTGTTTGATATGCTGAGAACATGGCTATGCTATTATCTTGTAATGGACCTGTGTTATGCACTCCTGCATCTGGAAATTGTGGATTTGGCTTCGGATCAAAAGTTTTAATATTTTCGGCATTACTTGTAACTTGAAGGGAATTGTTAGATTGTGAAGCATACTCCGGCAATTTAGCGTTTAATGTTTTACTGACAAGACGATAAATAGAACTATAAATTAATTCCGGAGTTCTAAAGCGAACTTCTGTTTTTTGTGGATGTACATTTACATCAATATCTTGTGGAGAAATTGTAATTTTTAGCACGCCTTCCGGATAACGATTCGGTTTCATCATCTGTCCATAACCATCTTTTACCGCCTTAAAAATTACTTTATCACGGATAATGCGACCATTAACGATAATGTATAATTTTGTACTATTTGCGGCAGCAGCAATTGGTTCGGAAATGCAACCTTCAATATTAATGAAGTTCTGTTTGGGAATTGATGAAGTATCTAGCAAGAAAAATTCTTTTTCCTTAAAGCCAAGCTGACGCACGCGTTTTGCAAAAGCATTTTCAGTTTCCATAATTCCGGTAACATTGAATATCTCTTTGCCGTCGGCAACGAGACGAATCTTTAGGTTAGGGTATGCAAGTGCTAAACCTTCTAATAAGCTTTTGATTGCAGTTTGTTCCGTTTTTTCTGAACGTAGGAATTTACGGCGTGCCGGAACGTTGAAAAATAACTGTTCAACTTCAATACGTGTCCCCTGAGTTAGTGGTTTTTCTATGATATCTACTGTTTTTCCTCCAATTACTTCCAGTACCGTCCCGATTTTTTCATCTTTTGTTTGCG
>JAVBQZ010000128.1:0-4526 GCA_031548505.1 Bdellovibrionota bacterium
TGATTTTTGCAAAATTTCCCCCTCTTCTAAACAAACTATATCTTTCCGGTATAGTACTTTCAATAGATAGGATTATATGAACAGGTAATTTAGAAACTTCAGACCAATATTGAGAATCTCTAGAATTCATATTGGTAAACAGAAAAACCGTTTTGTCATGAGCATACTTTTGCATAAAAGGAAGTAACCTGTCATCCAAAGTGGATTCACCCCAACCTCTTAAATCCAAACATTGTGCATGCGGAATAACTTCTGTTTCAATTTTATGCAAAAGTTCGTCAGAAATGAACTGATTTAAACATGAGTCTTTTTGTGGACGACACATTTCACAATATAAATTACATCTTCTAGTAAATTCTATGAACAAAAATCTCGGATAACTTTCCAAAACAATTTTTCGTTCCTTAAATTCACGGTGATTTAGTTCTGAATTAGTATTTTTCATTTATTGCTTTCAGGTATTATTCTATATCTTATGAGTATGGACTAGAAGAATTTGAAACAATTAACATTATTTGATTCTTTCAGCTTAGTTTCCTGCATTCCCAAAAACTTAAATTACTTCATAGTACCATAATAAATACCTTTGGAGGTATACTATTTTCTCTAATTAGTTATATACAATTTCCAGACTCAGTAATCAAAGTTTATCAATAAAGCAGAAAAACAGATAAAAGTAAGAAATCGAATAATTATAAGTTGTCAGTCGTATCAGAAAGGCAAGGGGATATGCAAGTTAAGTATCTGAATCCAATAAAAATATCCTTTTCAAAAGGCTACTTTTGCGTTTATAGGCGGTCGTTTTTTAGGAGATTTTTATGAAAGCAAATATTTTGGTACGCTTAAATTCGGATGTGATGGATCCAGCAGGTCGTGTTTTGAAGGAGCGTCTAATTGAACTTGGTTTTGCCGAAATTAAAGATGTAAAAATTGGAAAATTGATTGAGTTAGATTTAGAGACGGCTGATAAAGATGCTGCCCGTGAACGCTTGCAGAAAATGTGCGATATGTTGTTGACAAATGGAGATGTAGAAAACGCAATAACATTGTTTGAGAACTAAGTACCCCAAGCCCGTCATTCTAGATATAGGACGTCTTCATATCATCATGCGGTAAAATCCTATGATGTGTGTTTTCGACATTATTCTGCCTCATAACCAGATACGTCAACGCTTTGTAATGTCTGTTAGCACAAATATTTTTTTATAGACCGCCTTATGAACATTGTTATTGTAAATTTTCCCGGTTCCTCTGATGCACAATGTTTGGCAAATACATTAATTGAACTTGGGCATAATATCCAACATTTAGACCACAGAGTTGAACAAATTAAAGGGGTAGATTTAGTTATTTTGCCAGGCGGATACTCATTTGGTGATTATTTGCGCCCCGGCGCACTTACACGTGGGACAAATACGATTGGGGCAATAAAACGTTTTGTAGCTGATGGAGGGAAAGTACTCGGCATCGGAAATGGGTTTCAGATTTTATGCGAAGCTGGATTATTACCAGGTATTTTATTTCAAAACCCCGATCAAAGATTTTTTAAGCAAGATGTATTTGTAAAAATCTTGAATAATGAAACATTTATTACATCCGGTTTTGAAGTTGGCGAGGTTGTGCGTCTTCCACTCGCTTGTTATTTTGGGCGTTATTATACAGATAAGCGAACAATAAATGATTTACAGGATGCAAATAAGTTAGCCTTTGTCTATTGTGATGAGTTTGGTGAAGTCGTAGACGAGGTCCATGATAACGGTTCAAATCCGTTAGAATGTTTGCGTTCGGTGGCTGGCATTATAAGTCGTCATGGCAATGTAGTTGGTTTAATGCCACGAATTGATCGTGCAGTGAGTGAATTTTTTGATAACGTAGAAGGATTGCGATTCTTTAATTCACTTTAACATCTAAAAATTCTCGCATGCTTCGTTGGGCTGCGGTCGCAAAAATTTTTAGATGTTAAAAAGTAGCCCTTTCATGCATCGTGTAAGTAGTTGATTAAATATACTCGCCTATGCAACATTATATAGAATTTAAAATCTCTATCTTGTTGTAATTATTGTATTATTATTTTTATCGCAGTTTCTACACAAATTTAAGATATTTGCCGATTATGCATAAGCAAAAATTAAAATCTGACTATCGTAAACATACCGTAGACACCGTTATGTCTAAGGACTTGTCTAATAAGCGAAGATTTTTTTCTTTTTCTTTAGGACAAATGTTTTTTATTTGGGTTAATTTCGCCCTAATAACAATTATTGTTTTTGCCGTTGGATTTTATGTTGGACGTAGTGTGGGAGTAGATTTTGCATTAGCAAATCAAAATGATGTAAATGTGCGTGTGCCGTTAATACGACCAATTATGCCTGGTGGTAAGGAAGACGAGATAAAGAAAATAATAAATGAGGTACCAGCATACTTGAGTGGATTAAATGTAGAACGTGACGAAAATACTAAACTTGCCCGTCAATCAGATGATGGTGACACTAATAATAATACAGTAGTTTCTACTGTTAATAGCTCATCACGTATTAGCAGCTTGCGTGCTAATACAAAATCATCAACACGAGCTGTAGTAGTGAGTAGTGTTAGTTCTTCGACACAAACTATTAGTAATGCGCGTTCTGTTGTGAACAGTTCAAGCGCGCAATCTGTAGCATCCACAAAACAACCGGTTGTTTCTGATGACAAGTGGTATGTTCAAGTTGTAGCTACGCCAACTGAACAAGATGCACAGGCAATAGTTAAAGCAACGCCAACAATTGCAGAACAAAATAAAATTTTACCAGTAACCAAAAATGGTAAAATCACTGCATACAAAATTATTGTTGGACCATTTAAAACAAAGGCAGAAGCGGAGGATAGGAAAACAAAACTAATGGGGACAAGAAGGTTAGCAAAAGATATGTTTGTGAGTAAATTTTATTGATATATAATTTACAAGCTACAATTTTTATACTCAAGGATGAAAAGAGAATAGAATAATTGTGGTTGTACTATGCATTATGAATTATAAATAATATGGGCGAAGAACTATATAAACAGTATAAGCTACAATATTCCGTTTGCTCGGATGTTGGGAAAGTGCGGGAGGAAAATCAGGATTATTATGCTTATTCTAAGACAGGTAAGTCACAAATTTTTGTAGTTGCAGATGGCATGGGTGGAAAATCCGGTGGCCAAACTGCAGCCAGCATTGCTTGTCATGTCATCGCACACAATGCATATTCGCTCGATGGGAAAATTTCTAAAGACTCAATAACCGAAGCGTGCGAAAAAGCGAATCAAGTGATTTTTTGTTTGGGTGAGAGGCAACCTGAGTTCAAAGGAATGGGGACAACTGTTGTTGCTCTTGGATTTAATGGTGAAGAATATATTATTGCTGCTATTGGTGATTCCCGCGTTTATCGTCTACATGACAAGAAATTTACACAAATCTCAAAAGATAATTCACTTATTAGTGAATTAGTCGAAAAGGGTGGAATTTCTGAAGAGAATGTGAAAAATAGCCCTATTTCAAATATTATAACAAAAAGTTTAGGTCCAACCTACACAATTAAAGAAGGATTTTCAGTTGTAGTCGAGAAAGTTGTACCGGGTGATACTTTCTTACTATGTAGCGATGGATTATATAATGCAGTGAAAGATATAAAAGAATTAGAGAATATTATAATTCAAAACCCCATAACTACCGCTACCCAACAATTAGTTGATTTGGCTAACAAAAATGGAGGTGAAGATAATATTACAGCTATGCTAGTTCAAGTCGATGAGCAATTTAATGAAGAAGTTATGCATCGCTTAAATTGGAAAGTGGTCGAGACAGTATTTCCTGAGCATGGTTTAAAATTAAATTTAGACTTTGAAAAAGTTGATTCTGTATTGCAAAAACTTGTTGCTGCAAACGCAGATATGCCGCCAATAATTACGGATGCAGAACTTACAGAAAATAAAGCTAAAACGCAAAATTCGCAATTGATAGGCGATAATAAATTAGAACGCCTAAAGTTTCCTGCGCCCAAAACAGAAGCAAACAAAAAAGCAACATTTATAATGAAAGATGAAGATAAAGCAGATGTTGCTAAACCTGCCCCACACCATACTTTTGTATTTGGTGATCCAGCAGAAGTCGAAGAAGAACCTGTTGAACAAATAGAAGAAATTACGGCTGAAGTACGTGGTTTATTTGACTCTTCAGGTAAAATGTATACGACTAAGATGCATCGAATAATAAGTATTATATTTCCTGTAATCGTATTGATGCTTATTGTTACACCGATTGGTATAATGCTGGTTAATCAATATAAGAAAGATCAAATTGTTGCAGAAGAGAAAAGAATAGAACAGCAAATTTTGATGAAAATTGACACGGAAAAAGATAACAAAGTTATCGATGGACTACGTGAAAATTTACAAAATGAATTTGTTAGTTTTGCTGATAGCGATATCTCTACCTTAAAAATAGCTATGGATGGTAGGGTAAGTAACGTTATTCCTCCAACAGAGAAAGTTCACTCTAAATT
>JAVBQZ010000230.1:0-3318 GCA_031548505.1 Bdellovibrionota bacterium
ATTCTGAAATATTACAGGAAATATACTCATTAACCGATCAAGGAAATCGAAAACTTGGTCTGCGCTATGATCTTACGGTTCCGTTTTGCAAAGTTATTGCGAACGACAGAAATCTCTTAATGCCATTTAGAAGGTATGAAATTGGGCGCGTATTTAGAAATGGACCGGTAAAATTGGGGCGTGAGCGTGAATTTTACCAATGTGATGCGGATGTCGTGGGTATTGATAACCGTTTCATTGAAGTTGAGCAGATGTGTTTAGTTACTGAAACTTTTGAGAAACTTGGGATTGATGTAGTGATAAAATGGAATAATAGAAAAATTATGTCTGGACTCTTGATTGAAGCCGGAGTTAGCGAAAACAGAGTTGCAATTGCAGTTGGCATAATTGATAAATTAGAAAAAGTATCAGATGAAGAATTGCGTAGCGAGTTTTTGAAAAATGGATTCATAGACGACGAATACCAAAAAATTATAAAACAATTTTCCCTATCGCTTGCAGAATATATTGCTACTTATGCAAATTCAAATAATGAGCTGTTAGCTGATGGATTAAATGAGGCGAAAGAAATCCAAGAAATGATCGGGGAAATTCCAATATTACAAGAAAAAACCGTATTTACACCATCTTTAGCGCGTGGATTAAATATTTATACCGGAATTGTTTTTGAATTTTTTGACAAGAAAAAGCGCTTGTCATCTAGTTTAGGTGGTGGCGGGCGCTATAATAAAATTATAACTGATTTTATTGACGATGGACAATTATACCCTGCAGTTGGTTTATCTTTTGGTCTTGAACCGATTTTTGCGATTTTAAAAAATGACGGTGTACTTGAATGCCCGATTGACGTTTACATAATTCCTATGGGAACGGATATTAAATGCTTAGAGATTGCAACCGAGTTTCGTAAAAATGGTATTCGCACGATTATTGAAATGAATGGTCGTAAGGTGAAAAAATGCTTCGAATATGCAAATAAGCGAAGAATAAAATTTGTTGTCGTTGTTGGAGAAGATGAAGTTGCACAGGGCGTGCTTACCGTTAAAAATATGCAATCTGGAGAGCAACAACAGTTAGATATTTCAGGAGCAATTTCGCTTATAAATACTTAAACAATGCATAATGCTTCTCCTCACAACAACAAACAAATAGTTCATGATTGGTGGTTCTCTTCTCTAGTCTGTTGTATTGAATAGGTGGGGTTGGGAATTGTGCATTGTAAATTGTGAACTGTAAATTATAATTATGTCTAAATCTATTTCTTTTGAGTTTTTTCCAACCACTGAACAGGCACAACTTGATGAGATAAAATCATTGTTGTCTTGGAGTTTGCAAGTAAAGTCCGGTTTTTATTTACCAAAGTTTATTTCAATTACACAGACAAATGAATTATTAGAATTACAGTTCAGTTTGATAGATTTTTGCAAGTCGATTTTTGCTGAGAGGTTAAATAAACACAAACAGGAAGTTCAAATTTTTGCGCATTTAGCTGCCGGTTTACGCACAGAAAACGAGGTCGATGATTTAATTAAACAGTTCAGAGAATCTGATATTTCTAATATCTTAGCTTTGCGCGGAGATATTCAAAGCAACCTACAACATCAAAATAAATCATTCGCTCATGCGAGCGATTTAATTTTATATATAAAAAATAATTTTCCAGAATTTAATTTTGCAGTTGCCGGCTATCCGGAAAAGCATCCGGAAAGTATTTCACTTGATTCAGATATTGACCGTTTAAAACGTAAAGCAGATTTAGGCGCGCAATTTATTTTGACACAATTTTTTTTAGATGAGGATGCTTGGTTGCGCTTTTTAGATAAAGGAGAGACTGTGGGTATTAAAACGCCAATAATTGCTGGAATTCTCGGTATTTCATCATTTCAGCAAGTTATAAATTTTGCCGAAAAATGTAGGGTAAAACTGCCGAGTGACTTTTTGACACGATTAGAAAAATATAAGGACGACAAAGAAGCATTAGCCGATTTTAGTACAGACTATTTAACAGAATTGTGTAAAAAGGTGTTGGCGACCCCAGCCAAAGGTTTACATTTTTTTACCTTGAATCGAAGTAAACAAGTGATAGAAATTTTATCAAATTTAGAAACAGGAGTTGCTATTGGATAATAAATCACCTGACATAACTTATATTAATTATAAGCAAGGCGACGAAGAACTCGTTCGGCGATTAGTGGATGATCATCGCGCCTGGGCTTTATCAGTTGCAAAAGTTGTCGCGCGTGCTTGGCATCTAAATTACCACCTTGAAACAGTGGATGGTGGAGCGCTTGAAGCCTTGCTTTTTTGTGCGCATAGATTTGATCCGTCACAAGGCGTGCCCTTTCGTGCCTATGCGCGCAGGCGTATTTATGAAGGTTGTTCAACTGAGGCGCGTACTTCAAAAACCTGGCAAGTTAATTCCGGAGTGAATGATAATTTTCAGGAAAATACGCGGATTTCACGTATTTTTTCGATCTATCCGGAGCTTAATGACGACCTTAAAAGCACACAGAAATTTAGCGATATTGGTATAGATGAAAGCAGTAGTGATAAAGATGAAGAGCATGCTCAGAAAAAAGAAAACAGATATTCAATTATTCGTGCGATAACGCGTTCACTGAAAATGAGTGCCGGTTTAATTGCACTTGCCCGTGATAAATCAAAAGAAAATACGCCGGAAACAAATATCGATTTTAGAAAAATTGAAAACGAATTAAAGCAATTATGCTCGGTGCACCAAAATATTTTATGGTATATTTATTGGCGCGACTATTCTTTGCGCATGCTTGCGCGCGAATGGGATATAAATGAACTGGTTGTTACACGCGAGCATCTGGTATTAATGAATTATTTAGAAAGGATTTCTAACGCCGTACGTAATAAATCAGATAATATTATCGAAAATAATCCACTTAAACTTCGCCCTAAACTTCGCCCTATTGATGACTTCTTGAAGACAACTGATCATGAATTCCCATTTGGGAAGTAAAAACATGCAGGAGTTTTGCACATTCATGTTCTAAAAGAGATAAAAATATGAATATATTTTGTTGAGAGGCATCATGATGAACTTTCTAAAGGGAAAACATTAAGGGGTTTTTAGCTTAAGAGTTTTCACTTAGATTACTTTATGCAACAAAAAGTACTAGAAAAAAATCTTCCATAATATTTTTATAAGTCTACTCAGTAGATTTATAAAAATGCCAATTAGCTTTTAGGTAGGGAAGAAGTTTGTTTAGCAAAAAGCTAAAAAAATCTATTGTTCAGCTCTACTATTTATGGTCATTCTGCGCTCGTTTTTGCTGTTGATTGGTTGTG
>JAVBQZ010000200.1:0-9027 GCA_031548505.1 Bdellovibrionota bacterium
AAAAACTGATTGATAAAATCATCCATTTTTGTAACGTTGCCAACGCCAATCGCACTGGGCAGAAGTTTGGAATACTTTTGAGAGTCTATGCCAAGATATGTTTTCAGCATCATGCGGTATTGCTCAGTTGTTCCAAAGCGAACCAATGATTGGCTGTGTAACTTCGCAAACTTTTCCAATTCCTTAAAACTGTTTGGATAACTATTCTTATTGATAAAATAGTCATCTATTAGTTTGGTATTATCTATTTTATAAAAAACAGTCTTTACTTGTGGATTATTGCTTTGAATATCCAAAACAACGCCAATTATGCTACTTACATCCATTTCATCGGTTATTTCCACAGCTATATGCCCGATGCAGTTTGAGCTCCTAAGGTATTCTTGTCCTTCGGTAGATATTTTTCCACGCAAGTATCCGTCCAGTGTTCTTTTCCCTTGTTCATTGGCCGCGCTGTTAAATTTAACACCCCTTATACCGCCCATTAATAAAAATTGCAGGGCATCAATGATTGTAGATTTGCCGCTTGCATTTACACCCGTAATTAAGGTGTTGCCGCTTATTTCGATTGTGGAATCAACAAAGTACATCCAATTGATTAACTTAATCTTCGTCAGTTTCTTCATCATCTCTCTCACTTTTCATGTAACTTTCGTATTTTGCCAACAATTCTTGGATGTTGTCGTATTTTACTGCCGTCAATATTGTTGGATAAACTGTAATTCTTGCATCACTGTTTTCGGTGATATCATTTGCAATATAATCAATGAGGTTATAGTCCCTATACGTTCTCAATACAGATTTGATATAGCCCTTCTTAATGTTATCCTTAATTGCTCCCGTCCGCTTCAACTCATTATTAAGATCCGAGTAGTAAATTGCAACATCTTCACTAAGCGTCACCTCTGAAAATTTCATCTGGTATAAATAACGCAGAGATAGTAAGACTTGTGATTCAAACAAATTTAGAGAAAGTTTGCTGTGTTTCTGGGTGTTTTTTAGATAAGCATAGTGGTATGCTTGATCTATTCCAAAATCGATATCAATCAACGAAAAATATGCTGAAAACAAAGGGGCATTTGTAATTAAAAATCTGAACTCCTCAACATTCACCTTTTTCTCAACAAAATAATTCGTTTGCAAAAGCGTATTTGCAAGTTCTGCAAACCTATCTCTATTCATGTCGGATAATTCAGCATAGTGCTTTTGTATTATGGTCAATGCTTCACTTCTGTTCATACACGGCCTCCACCTAATATAAAATCGTAAAATGTTACTCCATTTACTGTGACCTTTTCATTTGTCGAAACCACTCTGTATTTGCAGCCATACGATTTAGAATATAAATAGAGCAACACTATTTTTACGAATTCTTGACTATTGCTGCTCGGCATTTCTGATGCGCGAATTTTTATTCTTCCGTTCAACAATTTCTGTGCATATTTTCCAATCTCATCATAGGAAAATTCCGTGCTCTGCATTATTTCCTTGATTTTTTCATCAGTAAATTCTGTATTAATCTCTCTGACAACTATTTTGTCTAGTTCGGCTTTACTTCTGTTTATTTCTCTTGCCGTATATAAAGAGTTTTTGTCGAGGTTTCTGCTGTTAAATAGATTGAATTTGTAATCCCTGCCATATTCAATTCTGCCTTCATTTATAAGCTCAACCAGACGATTAAACATTCCCTCGAAATCATCTGACCTATTTATAAAAAACATTGCTTTTGAAATCGCTGCCTGAATATACTTCCTATTTTTGTCGTCAATTGTGTGAATAAGCCTGTCAACCGCACTGAATCCGTCCACGACATAATCAAGTCTGTCTGTAATAAACTTTTCTGCCGCTTCATTCGTATTATAGATATCATCCATCCTAGCCGCAGCGAGCTCCGCCATCAACACTTCATCTATTCTTATTGCCCTTATTGTTTTTAGTATCGTATCTTTATATTTAGACAAATTGTCATAGGTTTTTAAATTTAAATACGCTTTATCAAAAAAATCGCCCTTGTATCGTAATAATTCATCAAAAATTTGCTGGGCATTTTCAAACAAAGCCTTTTTAATGATATTGTTATAATAAGTGAAAATCGTTGACTTAAGCGACTTTAAATTAGTGATTAGCTCGTCAGTCTGCTTGTGTATCTGCTCAATCTGCGCGATTTCTTTTGAGATGGCGAGGTCTTGTGTCAACAAATAAATGCTTTTTATGTAACCGGTATATTCCAATTGCGTACTTGCAGCTATTTCACGAAGCAATCTAACTACACGTGTTGCATGTGCGTAAAAATTGATAAGAACAACGTTATGTCCCAAATCCTCCTCATAAACCCAGCCGCACTCTTTTATGTGATTTACAATGTATCTAGCCTTGCTTCGTGAATCTAATAAATCTTTTGCATCATCCTCATAAATGACTTCTGCGCCTCGTGAGCTTATCAAATATTCAATCTCTTCAATGATTTTTTCTTTCGTATTGTCTTGCGTTCCTTCCAGTTCGTCAACACGTTGATATATTTCCAAAATGCAATCAAAATATAGCTCCCGATTGGGGGCTGATAGTACGCTAAAAAACTTATTATTAATTATGCTAAATAACTTTACCATCTAAATTTTAATCCCTGTATTTTATGATAGCTAAGCCTTCCAATTCTCAAATTTTATGTTATTTTTCTCGCAAAATTTTTTAAATTTTTCTTCCAAAATAAAACTTGGCTGTTTCTTACCTTTTTCCCAACGATTGACCGTCGCAAGTGTGCACCCAAGTTCTTTTGCGAGCTGTCCCTGTGTTAAAAATAAACCTGCCCTAACTGCCTTGACTTTATCCTTAAAATCCATTTTTACCTCGTTGAACTTCATTTAACTTTATTTAATTTATTTTAACATTAATATAATACAAAAATCAAGGCAATAAATTAATTTTATTTTAAAAAAATATACAAATAAAAATCTCTACCACAAAATAACAGCAAATATTATCAACTAACAAAGCAGCGGAGAAAACAACCTTTTCATCGCTGAAATTTTAGTAGACACCGGTGTCGATAACAAACAATTTTTCGGACGGAGACTGTTTTAGAGGGGGTTTTTGTGTGCAAAAAGTTATCGCTATTCTGAAAAATTGAACGCTTCTATTTTACTTTGAGCATTTCTAAGACAACAATCTTGCGCTCGGCTGAGGTAGTTTTCAGCAGTTCAATAATTTCCCTGTCTACCTTATAATCAGAAATGGAATCATAAAAGAATTCTGCTGGAGTGCTGCCGCAAGCCTCAATTATTTGCAAAAGTGTTTCTATCGGCGGCAATTCTTTTTTGGATTCAAGTCCGTTTATATAGCTTTCATTGCGATCTATCGCAAAAGACAATTTGCGGGCGGACAGATTTGCATTGCTCCGTATTTGACCTATACGCACAAGAATTTCATTTTTATCCATAATGCACCTCACATAATAATTATCCTATTAAATGAGTTAGCTACTATATTTCAAATCAACAGCAATATCGCGAATAAAACTATATTTTACAGTTTATTAAACTATATAATTGATATATATAGTTTGATACGCTATCATATTTATTATTACTGACGATAAATGGACAGATTTGCATGAGAGGAGAAATCCTGAGAGTGGATGTTGAAAATTAATGAAGGGGTCTATTTTTTCCTCATTAAATCTTGATCAAGTCATGAAATGCATCATTTACTCTTGTCGGTTTTTGAGATAATGAATAACAGTAAGGAGTTAACTATTATGCGAAATGAAATAAAAAATCAATATGGAGTTCCGATAGGCTACTCACAGGAAGACGGAAATAGGATAGAATATTTTGTGCTTGGAAGTCATGGCGGAAAGATAGGATATTGGGATAAGAATCAGAAACAATATGTTTCATTAGGTTTAGGTGGCTGTGGTGTAACCGCAAAATCGGATATAGGCGCTGGTCATGTCTACCAAGTTTATGTACAATATAATAAATAAGAGTGGTTATCAATTATGAAAAAGACTAAAACAATAAAGTGGTTTTGCACAAACTGTGGTCAATTACTAAAAAATGCAAGTGATAAAGATGCTTGCGGAAATAAAACTAACCCGGCAACATTTGGAATGTATTGCAAAAACTGCGAGAGACCAATGCGAAAGTATGATACGAAATGTATGTGGTGCGGAACAGAATACGCTCGAGAAGAGACATGGATGGGCGAAATTGATAAAAAAACAGCTAGAACCGAGAAAAAACACAAAATAGGCATGACATTGCTTTTGGTTGGAGTTGTGGTATTCTTTGTAGCGATAATAACAATAGGCGCGATGGGAAAATTATGAGCAAAGATAAAGAAAACAGATTGAGCAGAGGCATATTTTGGGTGATAGCCGAAATGGAGAACGATATCAAGCCAGAGAATATATTCGCCATTCGCAAGCCGTGTAATCAAAACGGTGAATACGAGAATAATGAAGGGTTTTCGTCTAAGGACGGCACGGCACAAAACCACAAGGTAACATGGGCAACATTAGGACGGGATATAACAAAGGGAAAGTCCTTTGATTACTATCCTAGAGGGCGTGTGGAAATTGTTAGAAACAAGGCAACAATCTGGATGAACGGAAATATTTTGCCGCTCGCAGATGAAATAAAGAAGTTATTCAGTCTCCTTAATGTAGCAGTTGTACAGGTGAAGGAAGACGGCTCAAAACACTACCATTGTCATTTCGATTAATCTGCTGACTTGTGCAGATTTTTATAGTAATTATGCTAATGCAAAAAGACAAACGCGAGATTGAAGAGGTATTAAACCCTTAAATTGATTGAAAAAGCTGACAAAGAAGAGATTGTGAACTTGTTGCGCTTTATGATAACAAATCTATACAACAGCAAAAAGTCGCTTTAGATAAAACAAAACACCACACTCAAAAACCAACCTAATGTTAGGTTGGTTTTTGAATAATACAAGCACTTAAATATTCGACGAGAGAGCATAAGGATGGATCAACTGGTACGAATTCGACTTAATAAGTAAATCATAGTGGCTTGTCGAATGATTTCTACTCCAATAGAGAATTTTAATGATTGCAAATATAAAACGATACCCCAGGTAAAACAGTCAGGAGAAAGTCCCGACTGTTTTTTATTTCCTCTCATCCTCCCTCTCTTCCTCTCATTACTCCTTCTCTGCCCTATTTTTCAATTATAACTGCGGAGTTTTAGCAAAAACTCCGTTTAATCCAAAAATGCTGATAATAATGTGAGGGACTTTGTATCTTTATTATTTGCTTTCCCTCTATTTTTTAGAGAAGCACCCAAAATGCTGATTATTAATATGAGGGGATTTATTTTATATGGTGGCGAGGAGAACCACGAGATGGTGTCGCGCTTCGATTGCGTGAGCTGCCAAAAAATGACGAGGGAAAGACCTATGACGGCGAGAAAGAAAGCAAACCCCCATGCGTGACATGGGTTAATGTCGAGTGAGATCTCGGCAAGTGGGACGGTCTCGTTGAAGGAGATTGACTCTAACTTGGTGTACAAACCAAGAGGCAGAACGTGCTGCGCGGACTCTTGACGGCAGCATATGAACCGTATCATCGGCGGCAAACGATGGGTTGGCGACCTGTTCACCGAAAGGTGGGGGACGCTGTGGGAAAGCGACACAAAGCTACTTGCCCGGAGCAGGGACGGCGAGAATGACCACAGCGAGAGAAGATAAACGACGCGAAGGGGCTTTATACGCCATGAGCAAGGGAATCTAAACCCTTATAAACCGAGAACACTGCCTACGTCCCATATGACCAAACAAAGAGAAGGTGAGAACCGCTGAAATATGTGTATAGCGGCACTGTGACCGATGTGAGGGTTATACATACTCTCTGCCCGATTACGGGTATCATAGGCGTAGTCTGCCCAAAATTGACTCTTTTCGCTCTCGCATAGGGGATAATTCTTTTTACTCCGCTCGGAGCATTACCGCCATGAACAAGGGCTTTCAGGCTTTATACAAAAGAAAAAGAAGGAAAAAAAATAATTATTATGATAAAAGTTAATAAAAAACAGGAAAAACAAAATCTCATCCCAAAGTGCTGATAATAATGAGAGGGATAGAAACAAAACGATTGTCCACTCAGCAAAATAATAAAAGGAGTTAGAAAAAATGAATAACCTGGCAAGAATGAGAACCATAAATGAAACGATTGAGGAAATAAGGCAAGCTGACCCCAAGTCTGCCGTTACTGCCTATTTTGTTCGGATGCTGTGTAGGGAAAACAAGATTCGCCACTTCTATACCGGAAAGAAAATCTTGGTTGACCTTGACTCTCTAATTGAGTATTTAACTATTCAAAAATAGTACGGAGGTCTGCCGTTTTTTGCTTGACTTGTGTTGCTTTTTACGCAATCTTGTTGTTGCCAAACGGCAAATAAATATTAGGAGAAGGAAAATGGCATCAGTATTAAGGCGCGAAAATCAAAACGGCGTATCGTACCGCATTCAGGTTTACGTTAAAAATGCAGCTACAGGAAGGAACGAGGTCAAAACGGTCACCTGGCGGCCGCCCGTCGATGTGTCGGAGCGGGAGGCAAAGAGGCTTCTTGATAAGTTTACAGTTGAATACGAGGAACGCTGCCGCAGGGAGGCTTCAATTGAGAACGCAATCAATCTCGACCTGACTCTGTCCCAGTATAGCGAAATGTGGCTGGAATATATCAAGCAAAACCGCTCAGCATCCTATTACTCCTCTATGCGCTATCATGCCGGCGAATTGTGCAAGAAGCTCGGCGGCTATAAATTGAAGGCCTTAAGCCCTATTATTATTCAGAGATTTGCAGACGGATTAAAAACCTATAAATACATAGTTGGCTATGCTGTGGACAAGGGCTTCTCGGATATCGTAAAGGAGCGTAAGCTCAAGCTGATAAATATCTGCCGCACAACAGGCATCTCAGACACTACCCTCACCCACGCAATGGCAGGAAATCACATAAATATTGAAAAAGCAAAGCTAATCAGCGCAGCAATAGACACGCCGCTTGAAAAATGCTTTGAGATAATTAAGGTGGAAAAAAGTTATATGCCCGCGACAATCAGCAAAATGATGCGAGCCCTGCGCACAATCCTGAGCACTGCCAAGCGTCAGCAACTAATCGAGCATAACTATGCATCCGGTGAATACATAACGCCTGTAAAAATGCAGCGCAGCAAGGTAGTCTGCCTGAATGAGGAGCAAGCCAGACAGCTTTCCGACGCCCTTATGGACGAACCCGACATACGGGTAAAAACCTCACTACTCCTCATATTGTTGACAGGTATCCGCCGAGGCGAGGCGGCGGGGCTTGAGTGGGATGACATAAACCTAATTAGCGGTGAAATATCCATAAGGCGTTCAGTTGTAAGCGTGTCAGGAATGGGCGTTGTAACGGGCAACACGAAGTCTATGACCAGCATGAGGGAAATCACCATGCCCGACACCCTGACCGCTCTTGTCAAGGATTATAGGCTTTGGTGGGAGGATAGAGTCAAGATGCTTGGCGACCGCTACCACGGCTGTCAACGCGTGTTTCTCTCTGACAACGGCGACCGCATCCATCCCTGCACCTTTCGCTACTGGCTGAAAAAAATAACACAGCGCTTGGGACTCCCCGATGTTCATATACACAGCCTGCGGCATACAAATATCACCTTGCAAATCCTGGCAGGCGTCCCCATCAAAACTGTCTCCGTCCGCGCCGGGCACAGCACCACCAAACTCACCGTCGACACCTATTGGCAATACTTCAAGGAAGCCGACCTCGAAGCCGCAAGGACACTTGATAATATTTTTAAGAGATAAGTCCTCATACATGAAGCACAAATTATTACCGCTATAGGAAGCAACCAGCGGCGATATTTTTTTGCCAGACACATTATTGCAAGCATACTTCTTTCTTTTTTGTAAAACAACGGAAAGAGACTTGTGTTTTTAGCTATACTAATCGCTATAACATTGATTTTTGGATATAAAACGCCTAAGACAAATAATGGAATTTTAAATGATTTTGAGAGTAAAAATTTTAGGGAAATATTGTCAAGATATTTCCAAAATATTATTTTGCACTATGTCTTTACCTTGCGCAAGAATATTCTTTATATCTTCTTTTTCTTTATCATCAAACACAGGAAGATATTCTTCACCGTCACGTCTTATTGCCTGTAAGTTACAACCAAAAAAAATCTTATTATAGAGATCGCCATATTTCGATTTATCGCCTGAAAACCGAACGCCTATCGATCTTGCAAAGTCGGATATTATATTCCAATTCCCTAATAGTTTATTGCAATCTCCTATAATATCATCACAGAAATCCGAACCGGAATCTAAAACATAATTATTGCATGGCGTGTCTTCTATAATCATTTTTTTGTTTGAAGCATATTCTCTGCACATATTTTCTGTTGGAAATGTGAGTACTTCATTGCCTTTTGTCAGAAAATAATCATCTATAATCCCTTTGTTGTCGGTAAGCCAGAGAGTATAATGATCTTTGTTGTCAAAGCTCAGATTGATCAGATATTTTTCTGTCTTTGTTTTTTTTATTTTGCTGTCTGCAAAAGCTCTGATATCGTCATTGCAATCATATTTAAGTTCCTGAAAGATGTAATAATCTATCATTTTACGCTTGTTCATTGCGCGAACCACATACTCACGGCAAAAACTGCAAATCGTGTTTTCATATAAATATAATAACAGTTGTTTCGGTGCGTCGCTATTCTGCTCAATAAGTCTGCAAACATCGCTGAAAGCATTGTGCCAATGATCTTTCTTAAGAGTCAGGTTTTTTACCGCTTCAGATAATATCGCCGAATCTCTCTTGGTAAAATTTTTACATAAAATTGAAATTGCATCTTCTACGTGTTTCCCGGCATGCAATAATTCTATTGCATAATCATGCGCTTCGGGAGAGATGATTTCTACAATAGCATTCAAGGCATTGAGCTGCAACTTTCTATTTTCGCTTTTTGAGTATTCAATAAGATATTTTATATCCCCGGGGA
>JAVBQZ010000032.1:0-5024 GCA_031548505.1 Bdellovibrionota bacterium
CTAATGACTGCATTAAATAGCGCTGGAAATAAATACTCTAAAACCTTAGTTTCAATCATCAACTTAAATGATTCAGCGGAATGATTATGCTTCATTTCACGCAAAAATTCCTCAAAAATCCGTGACGGCGGGCAAAGTGCAATACGTGCGGCATTCGCACAAACAGCAGAGTAAGTTTGTTTATCAATTTTAAATTCCGTTTTCGCCGCATGCCTGATTACACGCAACATTCTGACCGGATCTTCGATAAAACGTTGTTCCGCATCCCCAATCATACGAATGCTTTTTTTCTCTAAATCAGCAATACCACCGACATAATCTATAATCTGCCACGTATTAGAATCATAAAATAGTCCATTGATTGTAATATCTCTACGAAATGCATCTGTCTCTGGATCTCCAAAGGTATTATCTTCTTTCACTTTTTTCTTTGTATCAGTACCTTTATCTTCTGATTTTTTTGCATTTTCTACATTTTCAACTGTCTCGCTAGTAGAGGAATTTTCTACTATCACTGTGTCTCGCCTAAAAGTCGAGGTTTCAAAAATTCTTCCATCACCAAAAAAAATATGGACTAGACGAAAGCGACGTCCAATAATTCTACTATTGCGAAATAATTTACGGATTTCTTCTGGTCTTGCCTCTGTCGCCAAATCATAATCTTTGGGCTTAACGCCAAGTAGTAAATCACGAACTGCTCCACCAACTAGAAAGGTACGATAACCAAAAGAAGTTAAACGCGCGATAACTTTCAGCGCATCTCTATCGATATTACGTCTTGAAATTATATGATTTTTACGTTCAACAATTACTGGCGTGCCTGGCAACTTTGATAATTCTGGAACTAAGATTTTATCATGCGAAAATGATTCCTTATTTTCCGCACGGTATTTTTTCCTTTCTCTATCTTTATGATGGACTTTCTTGGGAAGCATAAGAACAATTTAAATTAATTCACAATTCACAATGTACAATTCACAATGCCCAACCACTCCTCCTCAAGTCCCCATCAGAAATGTAAAAAAGAGGGGAAGGAGGGTAATCACTATAATTTACAATTCACAACTGCCTCCCCCTCACAATCTTGTGAGGAAATTTGGAGCGGGGCGGAATAATTGTGCATTGTGCACTGTAAATTGTAAATTATTTAACCACGACTGGGCGTTGTGAAATAACAGAATCAATTAGACCATAATTTTTGGCCTCTTCGGCTGATAAGAAGTTATCACGTTCTGTGTCACGCGCGACTTCGTCAAATGACTTGCCGGTATTGATAGATAAAATCTGCGTTAATTCACGTTTTACACGTTTCATTTCTTCTGCATGAATTTCAATATCCGTAACTTGACCTTTAAAACCACCAAGTGGTTGATGGATCATAATACGTGAATGCGGCAATGAATAACGTTTACCTTTTGCACCCGCAGCTAACAAAAATGCACCCATACTTGCAGCTTGACCGATACAATATGTGCAAACATCCGGTGCAATAAATTGCATGGTATCAAAAATCGCCATACCGGCAGTTACTGAACCACCCGGCGAATTAATATAAAAATGAATATCTTTTTCCGGATCATCACTCTGTAGGAAAAGCAACTGTGCTGTAATAACATTAGCTACAGCATCATTAACTTCCGTCCCTAAAAAAATAATTCTATCCTTTAGCAGACGTGAATAAATATCATAAGAACGCTCACCGCGCCCTGTTTGTTCAATTACATAAGGAATATAGTTCATGTGTGGAAATCTCCCATAAAACAATGCACAATGCACAGTTTACAATGCATAATTGCCCTGCCCCAAATCTTCTCATAGAGAAGTAAAAGGGAGGAGGGACAATTGTGAATTATGAACTGTACATTAATTAAGTGTTAATAATTCCATAACCTTTTCATTCTCCACAATCTTTTTCACCATATCATTTTTTTCACCCTCGCGCACACCATAATACTGTTTCATTGTGGCTATTTCTAATTTATATTTTTTTGACTGTTCATCAAACCATTGCTCAACCTCCTCATCTGTCGCCGTAATTCCCTCCAACTCCTTCACCTTCTCAATAACAACTAAATTCTTTACTTTTTGTTCTGCTTGCTCGCCTAGTTTATCTCTAAACATTGAAACATCGCGACGCCATGCCTCTTTATCTTCACGTTTAAAAACTCCCCATTCCATTAACATTCCGCGTATTTCTTGATCAATCAGATTTTGTGGAACTAAAAATGGATTTTGCTTAACAACTTCTTCTAATGTTTTTTCGATTCTTAAATTTTTATTTCTATCTGCGACTTGTGTTTCAGCTTCTTCATGCAAAACTTTCCTTAAATCGGCAATATTCTCGGCTTTACCGCTTTTCTTTGCTAACTCATCATCTAACTCTGCTAAAACTTTTTCTTGAATTGCATTTATTTTGACTTGATAAATAATTGTCTTACCAGCTACCTTTTTATCTTTAACATCAGCAGGCACATCTAATGGGATTTCTTTCTCCTCGCCGACTTTCATTCCAACCAAACCGGTTACAAGATGCTCCGGCGCGCGCCCTTCGGCAAGTTCCACAGCAACAGCATTACCAATTAAATCGTCAAATTGTTTAGCATCAATCAAGCCCACATAATCAATAACAACCGTATCACCTAACTGTACAATATCACGTCCTTCAACGTCTTTTGTTGTTGCAAATTGTTCTTGCAAACCCTTTAAAGAATTTTCGACATCCTCATCCGTAATTTTTTCCTCTTCAATCTTAATTTTAAGCCCCTTATATTTAGAAATTTTTGGATTTGGATATAAGCTTACTTTAACAGTAATTGTAATATCGCTTGACCCACTCTTTATTTCCTTTTCATCCAAATCAATATCCGGCTGACCAACAATGTTTAATTTATTGTCTTCCGCTACCACGCGATAATTTTCGCTTATCAAATCGTTCAAAACATCAAACTTTAACTCATCACCATAAAGCTTACCAACAAAATCTTTAGGTACTCTACCCTTGCGGAAACCTTTCATTTGCGCACGCCCTGCTACAACGCCTAGCTTCGCCTTTACACGCTCATTTAAAAGTTCACGTGGAATTTCAAGAGTTATATTTGTAGTAATTTCGTTCTCCGATTTAACGGATGTTTTAACAACAGCCATAATGATTTAAAGTAAAAGGTAATATAATAAAGGTACAATGCAGAATTCACAATGCACAATGCCCTCCCCGCAACAGCAAATGAATAATTCACAATTTAAGGTTTCCCCTACGATCAATTGTATTGAGGATAAGGGCAATTAAGCATTGTCCATTACATAAGCCCAACAATTGTCATTCAAAATAACAAATTAAAATACAGGAAGAATCAAGGCGACGACTATATAGTAAGTGCTCGACTACTCCACCTGACAAATTATGTGGAAATTTTCAAAATAAAATGCGGGAAGGGGGAGTTGAACCCCCATGCTTGTTAGCACTAGATCCTAAGTCTAGCGTGTCTGCCAATTCCACCATTCCCGCAGAAATATGATTTGTAGAGAAAAAAACACCCCTACAACGACCAAGGGCGCGCGCCCTTATTAGAAAAATAACACTTAATCAAGACTTCATTTAAGCCCCAATATACTTACCCCCCGTGTTAATCCGTGTAATCCGTGGATAATTAACTTCTTTTTTTATCCACGGATTACACGAATTAACACGGAGAGAGGGACGGTAAGTTAGGCATATGCATAACGCTTTAAAATAACCTCTTCCTCAAATGCTTCGATTTGCATCGCTCGCGCGACTTCTTCTGAAATTCCCCTACTCATCATATAAAACAATTCTTCATCGTTTAAATTACCCGTAGTCGCGCCATGCTTACACTTCACATCTTTTGAAAAAATCTTTAACTGCGGGAGTGCATCTATTTTTGCCATCGGTGACAATAATAAACTCGCACAAGACTGTTCCGCAACATTATCCTTCGTCCCTTCGCGCACGATTATACTCCCCTGAAATGCCGCGTAACCATTTCTGTCTAAAACATTTTTTATGCGCTGATAACTTGTACAGTTTGAAACTCGATGATCAATATTTAAAAATATGTCGAAATGCGCGCTTTCACAAGCGACATTTTTTACTAAACCGTAAATCTCACTGCGTGCATTATCACCATCAAGGATGTTAAAAATCTCGCTTCGCGCTGTTTGCGCGCCATAATTAAATATCACGAGTTTAAAATCAGAATTCGCTTTCTGATAAATTAAACTCGCTGAAAAATGCGTTGCATTTGCAGCTTCATTTTGATTACGCTCAATTGTTAAAGACGCATCTTCGTCTAAGTAATAACGCATAATATAGTTATGCCAATATTCGTTAGTGGATGTCGTACGCGAAACATCATATTCATCTGATGACTTATCTAGTGATCCCCATGTGCTAAAGCCCGCGTCCATATTTTCCTTAATTCGCGCTTTCGCATTTTTCCCAACCACTACCGTCACACGAAAATTACGTAATACCGCTGTAGCAGAACTATTTACCGCACTCTCCGATACGGTCTCTGCTGGCAGGCCCCTAGCTTTGCCCACAAGAGCAGGAATAGTTTCCTGTTCATGAAAATTGCTAGATAAGCCACCAGATAAACATGACGCTTCTCGCACAATATCTCCTATGGATATATCCTCCTCCAAGCCATCTGGCACATAAATAAAAATATCCGATGTCCATTCCTTATTTTCTTTTGCAATCAACGATGCCGTTTCAAATTTTGCAAATACCTTTTCAACATCATTTTTCAATTCTGCATCTAGGGTGGAAGACGTAACAAATTGCGCCCCTATTTTTTTAGAATCTAATTTTCCATCAGATTCTACTTTATCACCCTTCAAAAGCGTAAACCTTTCCCGTCCCAATTTAGCCAAATCGGTAAACCTCCAATCATTTTTCTGAATTTTATATGATGTTTCTATCATTTTGGAGAAAAAACTTATATCCAAGCATTTACTATAAAGAGTACTATAACTATCTACTCAACCCACGCTGAATTTGGCCG
>JAVBQZ010000198.1:0-4454 GCA_031548505.1 Bdellovibrionota bacterium
TGGCACTTAACATTTCCGCTATTTGAGATAATTTCATAAGCAATTTTTAAAATGGTGAAAAGTAAAAGGTAATGGTAAGAAGCAATAAACTTGCTTTTTCAGTATCAACTACTTTTTTTCCTTCCTTCTATTACCAACTTAGCAAAAGCATCGGGTTTCAGTGATGCGCCGCCGACAAGTCCACCATTGATGTCTGGTTGTGCAACAAGTTCGGCTATATTCTCAGCCTTTGCTGAACCGCCATAAAGAATTGGAATTTTATTAGCTATTTCCGCACCATAGATAATTGTTAATTCAGAACGAATCCCAGCATGAACATTTTGTGCAATTTCTGGTGTTGCGGTTAGACCAGTTCCAATCGCCCAAACAGGTTCGTAAGCGATGATTAATTTTTCAATCATTGTGTCGGAAACGTCGGCGAGTGAATTATGTAATTGTGTGCGGACAACATCTTTTGTTTTACCAGTTTCGTATTCATATTTTGTTTCGCCGATGCAAACAACTGCAATTAAACCTTCGTTGATTGCTTTAGCTGCACGTTTTGAAATAGTTTCATCTGTTTCGCCGAAATATTGACGACGTTCAGAATGTCCAACGATAGCGAAATCCACACCAACATCTTTTAGCATTTTTGCTGAAATTTCGCCTGTAAATGCTCCATTATCTTCCCAATGCACATTTTGTGCTCCGGTTAAAATACTGCCCTTGGCACTTTTGAATCCTTCAACGAGAGCAGACAAAGTAGTATAAGGGGCTGCAAAACCGATATCTGCTGAGTCTTTATCAAGTGTAACTAATTCTAAAAATTGTTTCGCGAATGTTTTGGCTTCTGCTGGTAAAATGTTCATTTTCCAGTTAGCCAAGAAAATTGATTTCATGATTTTATATGGTTGTAGAGGCGCGATGAATCACGCCTATGGTTAAATCACCACTAGACCTTCTAGGACGTGACAAATGTTCTTAAAGCGATTTAGCCTGAGTTTTTAAAAATAATTCAGGCTAAATAAGACTCCCGCAGAAGGTCTAATGATGTGAAATGATTACTTCTTGCTATCTATATAATTTAAAAGATCAACAACTTTATTTGAATAGCCCCATTCATTATCATACCAAGAAACAACTTTGAAGAAACGCTTCTCACCAGGTAGATTATTCTGCAATGTAGCTAAACTATCGTAAATAGAAGTGTAAGTATTATGTATTATATCAGTCGAAACAATTTCATCTGATTGGAATTGAAGAACGCCTTTCAAATATGAATCAGATGCTTTTTTGAAAGCAGCATTGATTTCTTCAATTGAAGTGTCTTTTTCTGTACGGAAAGTTAAATCTACGACAGAACCAGTAGGAGTAGGAACTCTAAAGCTCATGCCGGTTAATTTTCCTTTAGTTTCAGGAAGCACTTCGCCAACTGCTTTAGCGGCACCGGTTGTGGACGGAATAATGTTAATCGCTGCTGCTCTACCACCACGCCAGTCTTTTTTAGATGGACCGTCAACTGTTTTTTGAGTTGCAGTATAAGAGTGGATTGTGGTCATTAAGCCTGTCTCAATTCCGAAACCTTCTTTGAGCAAAGTGTAAACAATTGGGGCAAGGCAGTTAGTCGTGCAACTTGCATTTGAAATAACATGATCGTTATTTGAGTCATATTTGTCGTTGTTAACGCCCATAACGAAGGTTGGGATTTTCTTTTCTTTACCTTTCGCAGGTGCAGTAATAATTACTTTTTTCGCGCCCGCTTCAATGTGCCCGAACGCTTTATCATCACAGAAAAGACCTGTACTTTCAATTACATATTCAACACCTAATTTACCCCAAGGCAAATTTTTTAATTCTTTCTCAGCCATTACGCATTGAATTTCGTGACCGTTAATTACTAAAATGTCATCCTCCTCTGCGCCGGCGCTTTTTTTAGTTTTGATATCCGCTTTCATTTGACCTTGTGTAGAGTCATATTTGAGTTGATATGCAAAATATTTTGCATCTGTTACGATGTCAGTCACTGCTACAACATCAATTTTATCTTTTCCTAGTAAACCTTGTCCAACCAACGATTGAAAAACCAATCTTCCAATACGTCCAAAGCCATTAATTGCAACTTTCATTATATATTCTCCATTAAAATAAAAAATAAATGCACTAAGCAAAATGCACTGTGATTAATACTGAGCGATGCAAAGTTTTTAAATAAAAAAGCACATCGCCAAAAACTGCGCGCGCCGTAGCATAAAGGTTGCTATATTGGTAGAAGTAAATCAAGTTTATTATCAAATAGCAGTGAAATAATGAGATAATTCGCCCCAAAACAGTTCGTTATAAACATTTTGTGGAACAAATTATTTAGTATTTTACCTATTAAAAAAATACGTTTATTTTTTTTATTAGAGTTTATTTAGTAAATGTTCAATCTGCTCCAGAAATGGTTTTGTGCCATCAACTATTAAATTTGCAAAATTCTGTGGTTGATCTTTTTTGATATAAACAATTTCATCCTCATACCATTTTTGCCACATTTTTTTAATTTCACTATCTGATTTTCCATCTTGACCTCTGTCACGTTCAAAACCGCGCTGTAAAAATATTTCCGCTGGTGTATCAATGAATATTGCATAAGAAATAAATGGTCTAAATTCTTTTCTTAGAGCACTGACTCCTTCAAGGATCATAATTGATGTTACCGGCTGATGGATAATGAGATCTTGATTATGCGTGTGCCACCATTTACCACGTGAATAGCTAAGTAATTTTTTGCCATCTTTAATCGGTTCAAAGATTTCATTTATAACACGTGGCCACCAATCTAACTGATTATCCCAACTAGCAAAGTAATCAGTATGAATTATTTCTGCTGATAGTTTTTTAGATAGTAAAGTGGCTAGGGTTGATTTGCCAGAACCGCCATGGCCATCAATGGCGATTAGAAAGATTGGTAGGCTGTCATTTGGTAAAATCACTTTGCTTTACTAATATTCTGCATATCTGGTTTTTCAACAATTTCCTATTGATATCTCAAGGCTTCTATTGGATCTAGTTTCATAGCTTTGCGGGCAGGGAAGAGGCCGGATGATATTCCAACTACTATGGCAACAACAAATGAAAGTATAATTGGCCATAACGATATTGGTACATCTTTATCTAAAATATATCCGGCAAGTTGCGAAAAGCCGATTCCAAAAATTAAACCGACAATACTTCCGATGAAAGAAATTAAAACTGCTTCTGTTAAAAATTGAAACATAATCCAGCGATTTGGAGCGCCGAGTGATTTTCTAATTCCAATTTCTCGCGTACGTTCTGTGACCGCGACGAGCATCATATTCATTATGCCAATGCTACCTACGATTAATGAGATTGAGGCAATAGCGGCGAGTAAAATCGAAAGTACAAGCCCGGCGAGTTTAACGTTCTTGACCATTTCAGTGAGATCGCGAATATTGAAATCGTTTTCTTGCCTATCTTTTAAATTGTGACGCGACCGAATTAGTTGTTCGATACGATTGCTGACAATTGTCATCATATCTTCACTTTCAACTTTGACAAAACCAAGATCCACCATATTTGGGCGAAAACTGCCTGCTATTTTTCGACGTATAGTAGTAACAGGCATAATTACAACATTATCTTGGTCATTTCCCATTAAACCCTGTCCTTTAGCTTTTAAAACACCGGCGACTGTAAATGGTAAGTTTTTAATACGTAATGTTTTACCAATTGGATCTTCAATAACAAATAATTCATTAACAAGAGTTTGTCCGATCAATATATTATCTGTCGCTGATTGCACATCTTTATCAGTTAAACCGACTCCTGATTCAATTTCCCAATTTCCGACTTCCATATAGTCAGGTGTTGTGCCCGTGATACTAACATTCCAATTATTAGAATTATAAACAGCTTGTGCGGTCGAATTTACAATCGGTGCAGCGTTTGCTACACCTTTAGTGCGTTTTATTGCTTTCATATCGTCAAGCGAAATTGTAGAACGTGTACGTCCGGTTCTAACCCCGCCCTCTATTCCTGTTCCAGGTGCGATAATCAATAAATTACTACCCATTGAAGAAAATGTATCATTAATAATATTTGTTACGGTTTGACCAGCGGCAACCATCATTACTACAGCACAAACACCGATAATAATCCCAAGCGTGGTTAAAAATGAACGAAGTTTATGTGAAATGATAGAAATCCATGCTTCTGAAAAAATAAGTTTTATCATGATGGTAATAAGGTTTGTGGTTAATGATTAATATCTTGGTTAACCTGTTGTTCGAAAATGGTTAAGGGTATGATAATATTAAATATACTCATGTTACCTGAACTTTCTTGAAAAACCAATTTACAATGCACAATTAGGGGGGGGGGGGCCCCCCCCCCCCGCCCCCCCCCCCCACCCAACACAAAGGAAAGAGAGAGAATGAGAGATGAGAGTCGAAGTGGAGTTGGTGGAGGGGGGG
>JAVBQZ010000123.1:0-4890 GCA_031548505.1 Bdellovibrionota bacterium
AATTTTGATAGTTCAGGCTATTCTTTTCAGGATTTAGAGGCTTATTGGAAGAGTGACATACCTTCAAGAATGCAAGACGTTTTGAAGGCGATTGTGTCATCACGTGGAATGAATACAGATGCTGAGGCGATTGTTTCAAATAGTATTTTAAAGGGTGAAGATAGAATGCCGGATTTAGATAATGCGCTAATTAAAACGGCATATAGTTCAATCTGGGGGAAAAATACCTTAACAGAACGTGATAAGAGAATGCTTTATATTTTTGCGAGTAGGAAAATTTTTGGAAATGAGTTAATACAAAATATTGGCACTGAAAAATTAAATCCAATCATTTTATTTTCAATGGTATCTACACTTCGTGGTTCACAAAATGACGTTTTGAAAAGATATTCTGTGAGTGAGTTTTTTAATTTACCGGAACCAATTGGTAGTGCATTTGCAAAGTTAAGTGAAACATATCCTAATTTGACTCTAGGCGATCCGATTGTGAAGGATTTAGTAAGCATTATGGTAAGTGGCGGATCGGATGTAGCTGCGCTTGATCATTACTTAGAAGAGGAGACATCTTTTCGTTTGGTTATTTTGGCATTGCTAACCTCAAAGATGCCTGTGATGGCCGAGAAAATATTACTTGTATTGCTTAGTCCGAATACTGAGCATCAATTTAATTATGACGTTATTAATTGGGGTAAGAAGGCCGAGGTGCTAAAGATGGCTGAATTGGATGCGACACAAAAATTATTTCTTTTAGCAGGTGCGCTTGATTCAAAAGTTACTTTGACGCCGGAAACGACGGTTAAACTTTTTATGCATCCCGTTGAAACAATACGTCAGAAAGCGATTGCTAAATCCTTAGATACCATGGAGTTTGCGCATCATGATGGTAAAGAAATTATGCGCTTAATTTATGATAATCCAAAATTACTTGATCCATCGCAAACATTACGTCTCGCACAATTCATGGAAAACCCAAATCCAAAAGCAGGAGCACAGGTTGTCCAAGAATGGCTTGGAACAGGAATTGATAAAACAATTTTAATTAAAATTTTATTGGCAGGTGCAGAGGGTAGAGAAAAGAATGTGCTTGATTTTGAGATTTGTCGTTACTTGCAAACAGAAGGTTGGTTGCCAACAATTTCGAATATTAAACAATTAGTTAAGAGTAAAGACAGTTACATCCGCTTGTTTGCATATAGCGAAACAGTACGAGCCAGCGATAAAAAAGCAGCATTAGCAATTTTACAAGCTGCGAAAGGTATTGAGAAAGACGAAGCTGCAAAGAAAATTATTGAAACGAATATAAACGTGTTAAAATAACTTAAAACAGTTTGGTTCTGCTACTTGCTTGAGTTCATCTTAAGCATCTCAATTGAACACAAACGCAAAAAGTGAGACAATTTGTCTTGTTATCCAACCATAAATTAGCGCAGTTAGCGCAATAATAATTTCTCCAATTGCATATACTTCTGTTTGCGATTTTCCAAAATAGAGGACGAAATTATTGCTGACTTTCATGGCGCCTGTGATACTATTAATCATCTGTTCATATACCTTTATCTCATCTTTACTCGCAAAATTCATCTGAATAAATTCGAGTAATAATTTCACTACTGCTAAAATATCATGAGCAAAGTTATTTAAGATATAAAATCCAGGAGCACAAAATGAGTGATAGACGCACAGTAGTCCGGGATATGATTTTGCGAACTTAAATAGTACTTCTTCTGAGTTAGCAAAATTGTTATCGTAATTAGCAAAAAAACCTACTTTCATAGCCCCGGCTATTACAAAGGCATTGGCAATAATGAACATGGCAAAAATCACTAAATCAGTGATTGCATGATATTTTTTAATAGCAAGGTTGTTATCTTTTACGATTGGCATGGAAATTATTTATAGTTAATCTTCTGCGGAAATCTCAATCTATTTAATTAAATATAATTTAAAAATTTTTGGTTAGGCTTATTTTGAACACTTTTGTTATTTTCGCAGAAGGTTATAGTGAGTTTAGAAAATAATATAGAGAAACCTATAAGCGGGATTCTGTCAAGCACCTTGCGGTACGTAATAATCATTCATCTAAGCGACACACCCAAAGACGAGCAGCGAGCAACTGCATTATGTCTTTTGTTCGGTCTTGCACTAGCCAAGGTTTACAAGCTATACTTGTCGCCAAATATAGTGGTAGGCTCTTACCCCCACCGTTTCACCCTTACCTCTTCTAGGACTTAAAAAAATTTAAGGCATTAGAAATGGCGGTTTGCTTTCTGTTGCACTATCTCAAGATTGCTCTTGGTCGCCGTTAGCGACTGACTTGCTCTATAGTGTCCCGACTTTCCTCTATTTTTTGTTTAAGTTAAATAAAAAATAGCGATTATCTGAATTTCTCTACGGCGCTGGCGATTACACTATAATTGATGGGTAATAAAGAGATTATGTTATAGCTAGTTATTACTAGAAAACTCATTTCATCTTTCTTGTAGTTCCGAAATAAAAAATATAACTTATTTTGTTCATTAGATTTTTTATCTCAACCTTGCATCACTTAGCAATGCAAATCTACTTTTTGAGTATCAATTAGTTATAATAAACTTTTAATATTGTTATGATTTTTTTAGCTTATAGATTACCTTATGAAAGAAAAAGTCTTTTATAATAAATTAAATGTATGTATGCGCTCGCGCTGTTTATGCGTTATGTTGAGCTACTGCTCACTGTACCTTCTCTGTTGTTAAATATGTTGTAATTACCAGCACTTCTAAAAGGTTTCGTTTTTTGCTTTTCCATACCGAACGTTTTTACTGTGCTTCTGCAGTACTGTATTATCTTTAGCTTTACCCAATAAAAATTTTTTTGGTATTTTGATGTGTTTTTCTGTCTTTGTGAAGTTTTTTTAAATTTATTGCATCTAATGTACTGGAATCGTAAATTAAATCTTCTGCAAAAATGGTAGAAAATTTAATTTTTAATTTTACTTGGTGAAAATTTTGTAAAGGTCTTTATCTTTTTATGAAAATTTTAATTATTGAAAGGACAATTGAGGGACAGGCTGAATGCGTAAAAAGGATAGAACAATTTTCACGTAATGATATTGAAGTATTAGATTTACGGACAAAACTTGCATTAGAACGCGATTATAGAGACTATATTCGTGATACGGAAATTGTCATACTTGGTTCTGGTTTGCGTGAAGCTGCACTTGGAGTTGTGCGTGTAATAAAGTCAGAGGCGCCTTGGGTACATATAATTATGTATGTAGTGCCGGAGGTATATGCAAGTAGCGCAGTACGTGTTGCGTACGATGCTGGTGTTAAGAAAGTCTTATCGGATAGCTCATCACAGTACGATTTGTTGCATGAGTTAGTTGCGCTAAATGTTGATTTTAAAAAAGATGGTCGTGCGAAAGAGGGAAAAGTAATTTGCATTACACATGCAAAGGGTGGTGTTGGCGCAACAAGTGTTTCGGCAGCGCTTGCGGAAGTATGTAGCATTTACCAGCGAAATACTTTGCTTTGGGACATGGATGTTGAAACGCGCGATTTGTGTCGTTCACTTTCAGTTGGTGGGGCAGAAGCAAAAATCGTAAATGAATGGGTGAATGGTAGTAGGGATATTACACGTGAATCGCTTAGTGATGCACTTGTTCCTGTTAGTAACAAAGTTTCTGTTTTAATGCCACCAGATGGTTTAGCCGAATCTATGGATTTAGTTTGCCACACAGACGGCGTGCAGATTTGTCAGCGAATAATTGATGTTGCGAAAATTCAGCATGATGTTGTGTTGATTGATACGGCAGGGAAAATTGGGCCTGCAACTGGAACGTTGATGCGTGTTGCTGATGAAGTGTTAGTTATAATTGATGATACAGTGCTTGGCTTGACTGCATTGGACTTATTCATCAACTATTTAAAATTTTTGGTTTTGAGTCCAGATCGTTTAAGTTTTTTAGTTAACGGTTATAGTGGATTATTGCTTGGTGTTCCGCAAATTGAAGCAGAACTTGAGCCGATGCACCACTTGGGGCCACGCCCATGGCGCTTACCTCCTATACCAGTTGATCCTTCGTCAGCTAATTGGCCTGGTTCAGGTAAAACATTATATAGCGCAGGGCAGAGAGCAATTCGCGCTACGTTTGAACAGGTTGCAATGGAGTTGGAGTTAGTACCTTCAAATGGCGAGTTTATGGACCAAACAAAGGGCGGAGGTAATTGGTGGAATAAATTGTTGACGACATAGTTTGTTGGATAGTCGATGTTGGAAAAGTAGATTTTTTCGGTATTGACTAGATTAGGTTTTTATTAAGCAGTGTAATATTGTGCCGCTAACCTTCAAAGCTAAGGTTGAACGGCTTGTATATTTTTTATTTTTTATTAGGATTAAAGTTATGGGTGCTCAATTTGGCAAACAAATGACTACAGGCAGACGTGTTTCATCTGGGAATAAGCTGATTATTTCGATTGTATTACTTTTAGTCCTTGTAGTTGCAATTGTAATTGTTGCTATAGGGATTGCAATGAAGAAAAATGAGAATGCTGATTTATTAAAATTTGGCCAAGTTCAATCTGTATCACAAGAACAGCAAATCCCTAGTGGCTCGACACAAATTTTTGTTACTAAGCAAAGAATCGAAGAAGGGACATTGATTGATCCGGATACAATGTTACGTCCTGAGAAAAGAGAGTTAGCCGATGTTAGTGCTAATATGTTTCAAACAGGTCAGCGTGGTGAGTTAATGAATTCATTTTATGCAAGGATGATGATTAATACAGATACACCACTTTTAAAAGATTACCTAACAACTGAACCACCGATCAATCAAATTAAAATCCCTGCCGGTTAACGTGCTATCTCCATTTCAGTTGCTGCTCGTAATGGTGTCGAAGGGGGGGC
>JAVBQZ010000015.1:0-7741 GCA_031548505.1 Bdellovibrionota bacterium
AAAAACAATATTATAAAAATCCTCTTCTCTGGCTTCGTCTTTTAATGCTAACACCTGCCCAATAATTTCGCCAGCAGTTAAATTTCGTTTAAATCCAAGCGTTGCTGTACGGCAAAATTTACACCCCATTGCACAACCAACTTGACTTGAAATACAAACAGTCATTCGTTTTGGTTGTTTAATCAGAACACTTTCAATTAATTCGTCATCTTCTAATTTAAAAATAAATTTTCGCGTTCCATCTTGCGAGATAGCGATATCATGAATGTTCGGGTATTTAATTTCAAAAAATCCGGTAAGTTTTTCACGCACAGACTTTGCAATATCGGTCATTGCATCAAAACTTTTTACACGCTCCTTGTAGATCCAACGAAACATTTGATCTGCTCGAAATTTTTCCAAGCCCAGTTCTGTCGTTAAAATTTCTTGAAGTTTCTTTCTATCAAAATCTAAAATATTCAACATTTTTTCTTTATGCATTCACAAGAACAGAGTTTATAATAATTAATACACTCATGCTCCATGAGTTTTCCAGATTTCTTTGAACCCTTTTGGAGCATGAGTATGCGAAGCGCTAGCGGAGCCATATACAATATACTCCTGTTTATAATAACAATAGCATCGCGAAGCAATAACCAAACAAGAAAGATGTTTGTAAAGACTACATTCGCTTTTTTAGGAAAACTCAACTAACAGGAGTATATAAGGCTATTGTGAGTCAGTAAGGTTTAACATTTTAATTTTAAAATTCCATCAACTCTTTCAATTTATTCATTGGAGTCATATCTGTTACAAATTCTAAATCTCCATTAAGAGATTCTTCATGATACGTCATTTCAGTCCCGGTCCCTAAGTTGCAATATGTATAACGAACAAAAAATTCATCTTTTTTAGTTAATGTAAACAATTTATCTAACTCAAATTCAGTAACAGTCAAAAATCCATTATTGTTTTCATAAATAGTGCCAAGTTTACGTGGCCATTCATTTGTCCATTCTTTACCTGCATCTTCAAACCATTTGTCAGTATTGTTTGGATTAGTTGTAAATTCAAAAACTTCAGCGACTGAACGATTAATAAAGATTTTCAATGTATTTGCCTTCATATTTTTTTTTAATTGCACTAAAGTTATCTCTTTTAGATCCTATTATCTATCATCATGAAAAAATCAATTTTCATAATTACAAATTACAATCGTAGATGTTTTTTGATAATTTCATATCGCTCTTCTATGTCTTGTGCACCAACATCAATCATCAATTTATTTTTATGATTTGCTGAAAACAATTTATGTTCTTTGAAAATTGCGCTGAGTTTTTCTTTTGAATGAATCTTTTGACGTGCTGCACGTTCAGGAGTCTCAACTCTTGACAACAGAACTTCTTCTTTAGCATTTAATTCAATTGGGTAAAATTCAGCCCCTATTTTAATTGCAAAATCTTTAATACTTTCATATCCATCTAAATCTTGATCAGTAAGCCAAATAGTAAATACATAACTGATAATTTCATCTTTAGGATAGAAACGTGATACTATATCAAAAAAAGCTGTCCTTAACGGTGTAATTAAATCAAAATATTCTTGAATATTGGCATCATCCTTTTTTATAAATGGCATGACAAAATCATGAAACAAATGATTATCAATAAGCTTGAAACCGTTTCGCTCAACAAGCATTTTTGCCATGGTCAATTTTCCACTAGATGGTGCACCATAAAATAAAACTACTTTATTTTTATCTTCCATTTTGTTTTGTTAAATTTTAAATCAATAACTTATTAAAAATACTAGCTTTTTATAATAGTCCGTTCATTATGTCACTTATTTTCACGAAAAGTACATAAGTTAAACACGCTTTACAAATAGCCCCAAAATGCCGTCATGCTATTATAGCTTTTTGTAAAAATCAACAATAGGCCTTTAGGATTAGTTAACAATATATTTTATAAATTCTATGTCACCAACACTAGAAAAACAAGCTAGAACAATTTCAAGTAAAAAAACAAGTACTGCAAGCGCGGATAGTAGAACAGAAGATAAATTTAAAAATCTTAAACTTGTAGATGCTAATACTGAAAGTACATTAAGAAGCGGTAAAATTACAACCGCATCAGATTTTGAAAAAGTTAATAAACTTGCAACATCTATTTATAAATTAATGGCGCAAAATAAAAGTTAATATACACTTATTAACTCGTAATTAAATTGCATTCCTTTCTTTAATTAAAATAAACTTTTAATCTTTCACGATTTTTTCCACCTAACACTAGATTTATTTTTTGTAATTCAGTAAACGAATTTGTACATTTCTTATAATGTACATTTTTTGTTCATTTTATTTTTCAATAAAATAAATCTATGTCAAACAATTCTACTCTAAACTCTCGCTTACGCGAATTATTCAACAAAGCATATAGAGCAGAAAAACTGCATCACACTCGCAAAAGTTCGGCTATAGTCGATGGTTTTGAACATTCAAAATTACAAGAATTAGCACAAAATGTTAACGCAAATGCTTGGAGTATTACTAATGCGGAACTTAAAAATTCACTAAATAAATTGTTACGCGATAACAATTCAATCAACGTAATTAACGAATTAAACACGCTCAAAGAAAAGATTAATGCAGAAATAGCAGAAAAAGCAAAAGAACAAGAGCGTTTAAAAAATATGCTAATTAAGATGACTGAATATACGGAGTTTTACAATACGCTTAAACTCTCTCTAGACTTGGTAAAAATAAAATCTACGACACAAGCATTACAGGCAACTATAGGCGAACTCAACTATGTTATGGGAAGCAATGCTAATAGATCCAGCAACAAATTGGAAACCGAAACACAAATGAATGAACTTCCAAGTAACGTCCATGTCCTAAATTTTCATAGAAAAGTAGTTTAACAGAAACTGTTTTTAAAATAATTCATTAAAAAAATCATAATCGGCAATAATCATCATAGAATGATGGGAAGAAACAGAATATTATAAAAACCTATTTATAATATGTTGCAGTACCAAACAACGAAGTGTTTGATACTGCAATTTTTCATGGATAATTGCAAAAGTGCAAATCACCATTACTTTTGTTTCTTAATCCAGGCTAAGGCATCAAGAAACATTAACAACCAGGGGGATATCTCATCCGCCTTTCTGTCATTCGGATAGTATGCCCAATTTTCCGGATAGATTCCTCTTTCCGGATGGGGCATCATTGCCAAATGGCGACCATCGGCAGAACAAATCCCAGCTGCGCTATAATCGCTACCGTTTGGATTACCAGGATATGCCTCATAGCTGTAAGATACAGCTACAAACGCATCGTGGTTAAGAGAAAACTTCCCTTCCCCATGCGCCACCCAGACTCCAAGACGAGAACCAGCCAGTGTTTGCAACATAACGGCTTTGGAATTCTCCACCGTTACATTAACAAATGCTGACTCGAATTTGCCGGAATCATTGTGTAGCATTTGAGGAAATCCGGATTCTTCTAACAAACCAAGAGCAACCATCAATTGGCAGCCGTTGCAAACACCAAGCGACAAAGTGTCAGGACGAGCATAAAATCGATCCAAAGCTTATTTTGCTTTGCCATTGAATTTAAATGCTCCTGCCCAACCTTTCGCCGAACCAAGAACATCAGAGTTGGAAAATCCTCCAACAAAAACGACCAAGTTGACATCTTCAAGTGTTTCCCGCCCTTCAATCAAGTCGGTCATATGTACATCTCGAACATCAAATCCAGCTAAGTGCATCATCCAGGCCATTTCCCTGTCTCCGTTTGATCCTTGCTCGCGAATGATCGCTGCTTGAATCCCTGATGATGTTCTTCGACTTGGGTCAAGACCGTACATTTCCATCTTTCCAGAGAAATTATCCGGGAACCTGAACGAAAGAGGTTGTAGCTTGTAGTTTTCAAAACGTTTTTTGGCTTGCCAAGCATCTTTACTCTTAATCTGTCTAGCATCAAGCCGAGCTGAAGGACGGATCCAAGCATCGCGCAATTCGTCAATGTGTAGCACCAATGAAGGATCTTTTTTAAAGAATTCCACTATGCTACCCCACAACGAAGGGTCTTTGGCAAATAACTTCTCAAGCTGTGGTAGCACCGAAGGATCCTTTGCAATGATTTCAAGAGTTCTTTGCTCAGAATACGTTCCGATATAGGCATATTCCAGCCCCTGCAGTTTTTCTTCAGAAAAATCTCCAGTCACTTGAATAATAACTGCAGGATTTTCGCTAAACAAAACTTCCCCTAAGTTCTTAGGAAATGTTGATAAATCTATCCGCATTCCACCAGAAACATTTGAAAAGTTCATCTCCAAAAGGCTGGTAATTAAACCACCCCCAGAAATGTCATGCCCAGCAAGAATATCTCCATCGCAAATCAGCTTTTGAATTTTTTCAAATGCCAGTTTGAAATACTCGGCATCCACAACATCAGCCGGTGTTCGCCCAACTCTTCCCTGAGTTTGCGCAAACGCAGTTCCTCCTAGTGGGAACCCTGATTTTCCAAAATCAATGTAATAGATCTTACTGCCTTCAACTTGCTGAAGAACTGGCTTAACCGCCTTTCTTACATCAAAAGTTTCAGCAGCAGCTGATATAATCACCGTACCCGGAGAATCAACGGACATATCTTTATACTTCTGGGTCATGGACATAGAGTCCTTACCTGTCGGTATATTGATACCAAGCGCTATTGCAAACTCACTTGCTGCCTGCACCGCACTATATGCTCGGGAAAGTTCCCCAGGAGTCTTGGTAGGCCACATCCAGTTTGCACTGAGCGAAACCCCTCGAAGACCATCGGTCAACTGTGCAAAAACAATATTGGTAAGTGCTTTTGCAATTGCTAACCGTGATCCAGCTCTGGGGTTAATCAACCCAGCCACAGGAGCGAACCCTAAACTGGTTGCTATCCCCTTCTTCCCCACATAATCATAGGCAACAATACCCAAATTATTCAAGGGAAATTGAACTTCTCCACAGGTTTGTTGTAAGGCAATCTTGCCTGTTACAGAACGATCAACTTTGTTAGTTAACCAATCCTTGCAAGCAACACCTTCCAAAGAAAGAACATCACGAATAGAACCCTCAAGCGCTTTCTTGTTGGTGGGAGCGTAAACTTCACCGTAGCTCTTCCGGCAAGATATGTCCTGAAGAATCATCTTTGGTGGATTTCCAAAGATATCCCCTAAGTCCATATCTATCGGAGTCTCTCCAGTATCTTTGTTTATGAAGACAAATTTCATATCTCCTGTAATTTCACCAATAGCATAACAAGGAGCATTCTCCCGATCAGCAATGGTTTTCAAGAGACCAAAATCTTCTTCAGAAATAACAAGCCCCATGCGTTCTTGGCTTTCGTTTCCGATGATTTCCTTTGCAGAAAGTGTCGGATCACCAATCGGCAAACGATCAAGGTAAATTACTCCACCTCGTCCATCCACCAATTCGGAAAGGCAATTGAAGTGACCGCCAGCACCATGATCATGAATGGTAAAAATGGGATTCTTATTGCTTTCCACAAAAGCTCGAACCACGTTAAAAACGCGTTTTTGCATTTGAGGATTTGCACGCTGGACAGCGTTAAGTTCAATAGCATTGGCGTATTCTCCGGTAGAAACAGACGATACAGCACCACCTCCCATTCCAATCAGATAGTTATCACCCCCTAAAAGGACAATAACGCTTCCTATTGGCGGAAGTTGTTTTTCCATATCGCGTTCTTTCGCGATACCGACACCTCCTGCTTGCATAATGACTTTGTCATAAGCTTGAATCCGACCATTCTCTTCATGTTCAAACGTTAAAAGTCCGCCCACAATCAATGGTTGACCAAACTTGTTGCCAAAATCAGATGTTCCATCAGAGGCTTTGATCAGGATATCTGCCGGAGACTGGTATAGCCAGTTTCTTACAGGAACTTTTCCTTCCCATTCACAATGAGACGTATGGGCAGTGGTTCGAGGATATGCTGTCATATAAACAGCACTTCCGACTAATGGTATAGATCCTTGTCCAGCTCCCATACGATCGCGAATTTCACCACCAGTTCCAGTAGCAGCACCGTTAAATGGCTCCACTGTTGTTGGAAAGTTGTGCGTCTCCGCTTTTAAGGAAAACAACCCTGCAAAGTCCTGCATTTGGAAGTTGCTCGGTTTATCCCCTCTTTCAGGCGCAAATTGAATCATTGTGGAACCTCGCATCAAAGCACAATTGTCTTTGTATGCGGAGACCACGCCATTTGGATTTCTTTCAGTCGTTTGTTTGATCATCTGGAATAAAGTGAACTTTTTTTCACCTCCATCCAATACAAACTTTCCGTTGAAAACTTTATGGCGACAATGGTCAGAGTTTGCTTGCGAAAAACCGAAGATCTCGCAATCGGTCAGAGGTCTTTCAAGCTTTTTCGCTAGGCCTTGCAAGTATTCAACTTCATCTTGACTTAACGCCAAACCTTCTTCGGCATTATAGGCAGCAATATCTTCGATATTTTTTATCGAAGCTGGCTGCTTATTTATCTTGAAGATGTCTTGAGTTAAATCGTGATAAGAAGCCTGAAGCATGGGATCAAAAAGCTTTTTCTGCGTATTCGCAAAAGGGATAGGTGATTTTTCCTGTAAAGGGAAAAACGTCTCTATCCTAAAAAGTGGGATCCCACTTTTTCCAGCAATTTCTACTGCACTGGTACTCCAAGGAGTTACCAATCCGACTCGAGGGCCAGTGAATTCGCCTTTTACAATTGACTCATGACACTCTTCAGCGTCCAAAAGCCAATTCAAACGTGTTATGCTTTCTCTCGAAAGCTCTTCACACTGAACAGCAAACACAGTCCCTGTTTTGCCTAAGAAAAAACTTACTTTCATTGAAAATTCTCCTGAACTAAGAGTATCGGGGGTTTGTACTACACAATAACAAACGGAAAACTTAAACTAAAAAACCTTTTAATATTCTGTTTCCCAGCTAAACAATCTTCAACTACAATCATCAATAAATTATGATATGCGAAAAAATACACTTAACTGGGAAACATTTGTCACTTCTACTAAATATACAATGGGCGCCCGCGGTATTATATAACAGTAAAAAAGTCAATTTTAAGGGTGTTATATACTCAAATGCTTTGATTTTTCCGAAGGAGCTATTAACGTTATAGAGTTTCCTTCTTGTTTGGATTTGCTTCGCAAGCTATTTTATCCTTATATTTGAGTATATTTGTACATGGCTCCGCTAGCGCTCCGCATACTCATCCTCCTAAAAGGTTCTAAAAAATCCGGAAAACTCACGGAGCATGAGTATACTTATACTCCGAAATTAAATTATTGAACCTCTATATAAATTAAGGTTTAAGGCTGGGCTATAGCGTTCTTTTAGTTCTGCTAAAATTTATAGGATTGAATAAGAATAGCTTACACATTTAGGATTTTTGTTGTTGATATTTGTTAATTTCGCATAAGATCTGAATTATTCAATTTTAAAACCAAATAACTTAAATTTTCTTTATGAATGATAGAATTCCTATTGTATTTATAAGTGATGAAAATTATGTAATGCTGACCTGTGTTGCAATTACATCTTTGCTTGTAAACAAAAACAACAATACCTTTTATGATATCTTTGTAATAGGAATCGGCCTACAAGAAGATGACAAAATTAGATTTGCAGGCCGGGGGGGGGGGGGGGGGGGGGCGGGGGGGCCGCCCCCCCCCGGCGCGCGCCGGAGCGCGGCAGGGGGGGG
>JAVBQZ010000070.1:0-3946 GCA_031548505.1 Bdellovibrionota bacterium
CTGACTTCTTCTAATAGATAAACGTTCTAATTTTTGTAAATTACTAAGACTCAGTTCCTTTAATGCAGCAGACTCAATAGAAAATTCCTGCAAATTTTTATATTGGTTTCCATTCATTGTAAGCTTATCTATTTGATTCCCTATAACATATAAGAATTTTAACTTTTGAAAACTAACAAGACTCAGTTCCTTTAATACAGTAGAACTAATATCTAATTCTTGTAAATTTTCATACTGACTGCCGTCCATCACAAGCTTTTTTATTTGTTTTGAAGTAAATGTCAAACTATTTAGCTTGGGTAGATTAACAAGATTCAGCTTCTGCAATGGTTTAGAATAAATAGTTAGTTTTTTTAGCTTCTTAAAATCAGCCAAAGTAATTTCCTTTATTACTGAAGACTCAATTCTCAACTCTGTTAACGAGTTCTTCTGCTTATTTAAATTAATCTTCTTTAGTGGTGTATAACGAAAATAAACCGTCTTTAATTTTTCATTTTTACTAAGATTAACTTGAGTTAACTTTCCTCCTATGCAGGTAAGCTCTTGTAACTCTTTATTCTTACTAAAATCTAAACTTTTTAAAGGAGAAGAATTTCTTGAGTTTATACAAAAACTTTTTAAATTCTTATTCTTCGATAAATCCAGTTTTATAATTGGATTTCCATTAATATCAAGATGAGTTAAATGCTTAAAGTTTGTCAAGTTTAGCTTTTTGATACCATTTTCCCATAAGTTTAATGATTTCAAATTTTTTAATTTTTCAATCTCATTAAAATTACTAATGGGCGCTTGGACTATACTAATACGTTCAATATATGAAAGCAAACCTACCCCCTTTATATTTAATTTACTGTTCGGTTGAATAACCGAAATTTCTTTTACTTTCTTTAATTCCTTTTTTGATAAATACCCATCTTGGTTTCGATCATATTTTTTTAATATTTTTCTTATTTTTTGATCAGGAAAATTAGTCTCAGAAATCAGAATGGCTTTTTCTTTAGCCTTCACCAAAGTAGTTCCCTCTAACACAACACATAAACCAAATATACTAATTATCATTAGCTTAATTATAGCGTTTACATTTCGTTTCATTTCCTATCATCTCCCTATTATGGTGTCATTTTCGTAAAACAATTAACATAACTTGTAGGCATGTTTTTATCTACCTGTTTCGCCCAATCCAATAACTTATACATCCTAAACTGACTGCCAGCAAAAGAAGCATAATCTTGCTCATATTCCCACAAAGAAGGCTGATCTTTATAGTAGTGGAACGTGGCAACTGCACTAAACCCTACGCAATCTGCACAATCAAGTCTTTTAGGAGCCACCTTAACACTGTCACAACAGACAGCCGTATCACATTTGGTAGTATGATTTTTACAATGGTTCAATGCAACATACGTGCCACTTGAATTTTTTGTATATGCATTATGAGCAAAACTGTCTTGAACAATATGCAACGCTATACCCAAAATAATAAAAGATTTATTTCTGTTTGAAAGACTCGCTGCATCCGTAATTTTCAATCCAAGAGTATTAAAGTCTGCATTTGTTGATAACTTACTCCAAGGTATGCTTTTTAAATCTGCGTCCAGTTCAGTTTTTCTATCCGCATTTACTGCAGAAAAAGGCCACCCTAGTCCATTGACTAATTGTGCTGCGGTTTTGGAATTACTACTATCATCATAATATGCTCTTGCTAATTTAGCAACATACATGTAGCTGGCAATATAATTGTAATTTGCATGCATGTTAGGATGGCTATTCGCTGTTTCCCGTCCATATCCAGGCCAGACAATGTCATTAAAAACAGAACCCGCCTTAATATACTTTAATTGTGTAGCAGTGAAATAACCAACATTTGCAGACTCATCTGTAATGGATATATGATCCACCCTTTTCCATCGGCCCTCTACATAATCCACATCGGTGTATTCATTTGCTTCATTTTTATTTTCTGCAACAAATTCCGTTGCGAATCCCAAAGCAATATTTTCATTCGCACCCATTTTAGAAATGCTCTCATACGTTTGCTTAAATTGATCATAAATACTCATTGCATAATCCAAATCGACAATTCCCTCACCGTTTCGGCTGACTCCGTTCGTATTTCTAGCACTTGCCTTTAATAATTCCCGGATAAAGTCACTCTTACAACTCATATCTTTTTGCCACAACATAGATGCCACTCCAACAACATGTGGTACGGCAATACTAGTACCGCCACATACAATAACACCATCAAACGCTCCCGTAGATAGTACTTGCTCACCCGGTGCCATAATTTCTACTTCTTCTCCAACAGAACTTGTGGAACTTACTTCGCCATCAGTATCGATTGCTCCAACTGCCATAACTTCCTTAAATGCCGCTGGATATTCTACTGTGCTTTTATTTCCGCTACCCGGACCATTATTACCGGCTGAAGCAATAATCAGGATACCGGCATTATAGGCTTTGCGAATCGCCTGTTCTAACGCAGCAGAATACTGTTTTATTCCTAAGCTTAAATTTATAATGTTTACATCTTTATCGATAGCCCAATCAATCGCTTCTATAATCCGGCTTATCGGGGCTTTATTTTCACCATCTAAAACTCTTGCTGAATATAATTCAATATTGGAATTAATTCCTGTTATACCTTGATTATTATCTTTTGATGCAATGATACCGGCAATACTAGTTCCATGTCCAGATAAGTCATCATAAAATGTTTCTAGTTTACTATCCGTTAGCAAAAAGTCTTTTCTTTCTTTTACATTAATATCCTTTGTTCGATCAATGCCCGAATCAATTAATGCAACTTTTACTTTGCTATTACTATTTAAAGGTTTTTCTTTCTTGGAATTGGCGTTTATCATCCCCATATTCCATTCGTAATTAATCTTTTTTGCAGAAATTTTAGTCTTTTTTTTCTTATTCTGATATTGGGAACTTCCTTTTACCAAAGAATCTTCTTCAATAATAACATCATCAAATTTCTCTTGTAATATTTCTGCTGTTTCTTTAGTGATCTCTATCTTTTCTAATGTTTCTCCCAAGCAGCCGTCTTCGTTGGTCATAATAATATAATCTGTTGCTTTCGCTTCTATCTGATTTGGAATCTCTGCTAAGACCTCCTCCATTGTGGTCACCGCTTTTTTTCTTTCCCCTTTTGCAGAATAGCTCATTTGCCCTGTTGCTCCCAAGATAAATACTGCTGTTAATATGTATGCTACTATTCTTTTAAATTTAAAATTCATACAAACTCTCCTTCTCCCCATTTAGGGTGTCGTTTCATTAATTTAGTTACTTTTTTTATTTTCCCCTTTCATTCCCATTCATGGATTTATTATATTACGTGAAATCTCATTTGATTTAGACTGTCCTTGAAAGATATGTTTTTTGTCCCTGAATGAAATAAATTAGGACCTAAACTTTACTTAAAAATAAAATTTAGGTCCTAGAAAGGATTTATTTTTTTAATTTAACATTTCTTTTAAAAGCTTATTCACAAGACCTGGATCAGCCTTCCCTTTTGTCACCTTCATTGTCTGTCCAACTAAGAATCCCATCGCCCTTGTCTTTCCTGCATGATAGTCTTCCACTGCTTGCGCATTCTCTGCCATTACTTTTTCAATTGCCTCTCTCAAGACGCCCTCATCGCTTACCGTGGCTAGGCCCTTTTCTTCTACATATTGCACAGGATTTATATCATGATTGAAAATCTGTTCAAATACATCTTTCGCAACGGATGAGTTTATCACATTTTTATCCGTTAATAAAATTAGACCTGCAAGGTTTTCTGGCGAAAATGTAATATCCTCTGGCTCCATTTCCTTTTACTTTAATATTCGCATAGTTTCGACAATAAGACATTTTGATAATTTCTTTGTATTTTTACATATATAAAATGTTTCTTAAAACAATTCAGCCAAGTGATTAGAGATTTTGATAATAGAAA
>JAVBQZ010000067.1:0-7613 GCA_031548505.1 Bdellovibrionota bacterium
GATACTAAACAGAACAATTCTTTAGTTTTCAAAGATAAAATTATTATTAAGAAAGAATGGCTACGACAATTCGCTAAACAAGAGCTAATTAATTATAATGCAACAATTGTAAATAGAAATAGCAACTCGCGCAGGCAACAAATTACTATAAAAGAGGCTGGGGTTAGATCTAAAATAGAAGCGTCTTTTGTCCTGATTGATAAAATTTATGAAGAATTAACTGACGATGCAGGAAAAGAACTAAACGAAAGAGCTAAACGCGCCAAAATCGGGTTGTTATTGAGGCGCTTACAAGAAAGAAGCATTTTGCCCCTTTTAATCTCGCTTATCGAAAATTCTGTTGATAAGGGTGAAACTACTAATTTGAGTATTAGTCTAAAAAAACAATCTAGAGAAATCAGTAGTCAGTTGTTAGCAGGTATTCGAGAATATTTACCAGAAGAATCAACTGGACTACCGATTACTAGAGCTAGTTTTAATTATTATACTATTAATAAAAAGCCTATTGATTTTTCGGAGGAAAAAGAGAGTTTGCAAGAAAGGTTAAAAGTTCCAGAAAGGCATTGGAATATTTTTGAAGACAGGAATAAAAGGGAGTTAATTAAGAAGGATATTCTGAAGTTGTCAAATTCTAATCAGCTCCTTTTGCTTGGCGATGCTCCTATGTTAGATATTGTCAACCCCATCAGCTTGAGACAATGTTTGAAAAATATAAAAGCAATACAAAAAGAAGGTTTTTTAGAATTGGTACAACAGGGGAGCAGCTATAGTCATTTACAAAAAACGAATTTATATCTTTTTAACGATATTTCAGAGTCAGAGTTCATGAGGTATCAGCGGATAACTAAAGATATTGAGAAAAAGGCAGTTAATGTAAATCAATGTCATGATGAAAATAGGATACAAAGGTTGCGTAGCGAATTACAGAACTTAAAAAGGGAACGCGGCTCTTTAATCAACGCAGCAGATGGAAGGAATTCGGATTATTTCAGGACTTACAAAAAATTTGCTGAATTTTACCGTAAGACTGCTAAACAACATGGAGAAATTCTATCTCAATTGAAAGGAATTGAAAAAGAAAGTAACGAATCGCAATTATTAAAATACTGGGCGTTAATATTAGAAAATTATAACCAGCATAAGCTTGTACTTATTCCAAAAGAGAGCGCAGCCGAATGCAAAAAATGGTTAGGGGAAATTAATTGCCAATCATCAAATCATAAAAGATTATTTTGGTTTGAATCTTTAACCTATAGGAGTTTACAGAAACTATGCTTTGGATTTTTGGAGAATGGTACAAATGATTTTAGCAAAAATATAGAGATGTCAGACAGTAGAGGTTATATAATAAATAATGAATCTGATTTTAAGGGTGATGAACAAGAGAAAATTATTTTTTATCAAAAAGTGCTAGACTCTGATTACGTAAAGAAAGCCTTAAATTTACCATGTGAAAAAATAAAAAGTGAGATTATAAATGTCAAATTTGGCTCCTTGGACGATTTTAAAATAGCTCTTGAGGCAATCTGCTACAGGCGTTTTGTGGTTATTTCGGATGTGGTTGAAAGTGAGTTGAAAAAATATAATGCTCAAATCTTTGACATTACTTCTTTGGATTTAAATAATCCGTTAAATATAAAAAATAAATTTGAAAAATATAAACATTCGGATAAATTGCACACTAAAATTTGGAGACAGTTTTGGGAGAGTGAAAACGAAAAAGACAACTTCGATATTCGTCTTAATCCAGAAATAACAATCACATATCGTGAGCCAAAAGAGAGTAGGGTGCATAAATATGGTAAGAGAGCAGAGCTCCATGATAGGAATAAAAAGAACCGCTATTTGTACCCGCAGTTTACTCTTGTTACAACGGTTTCAGAACATTCTAATACACCAACGAAAGATTTATCCTTTTTAGAGAATGAAGAATTCAAATCGAAGGTTGGTGAATTTAATAAAAAAATTAAAAAAGAGGATATAAAATTTGCATTTGGAGTTGATAATGGTGAAACCGAGTTGTCAACACTGGGTGTTTATTTGCCAGTCTTTGATAAATCAACTAATGAAGAAAAAATTAAAGAACTTAAAAGGGTTAATGATTATGGCTTTAAAGTTTTAACAATTAAAAAATTAGATTATAAAGAGATGGATTACAACGGTAAGGAGAGGAAGATAATTCAGAACCCATCTTATTTTTTGGATAAAGAGAATTATATGCGAACATTTAATAAATCTGAAATAGAATATGACAAAATGTTTGGCGAGAATTTTGAAGAAAAAACTTTACTTACTTTAGATTTAACAACTGCTAAAGTTATTAGCGGATATATTGTTACAAATGGTGATATTCCTACAGCTTTTAATCTTTGGCTAAAGCATGCCCAAAGAAGTATTTATGAAATGAATGATCATGCGAAAAAGAAAACGGCAAAGAAAATTGTATTGAAAAATAATGCCGAATTAACATTTGATGAGCAGGTAAAATTTATTGAAGCATTAAATGATTATACGGTTAATAGTTACGAAAAGTATCGTGACTTGCTAGCTACAGTAGAGGGGTTAAGTAAAAAAGATAAAGAAAATTATACAGCGTATCACGGGCTTACGGAAACGGAAAGGAGAGAATACACAGAATGGATTTTTAATTGTTGGGAAGGAAAGTGTAAGTATGAAGAGAACGAAAAGTTCAATTCTATTTTGGGAGGCAAAAACAGAGAAGGCAGAAAAATAGGGAAGGCACAACGTGTTGGTAGATATTCGAAAGACGTTTTATTTGCTTGTTGTTATGTTGGTGAAAATTTAAATTTCGTGACTAATATCTTTGATGTACGCCATGTTTTTAAAGCTAATAAATATTTTTATAACTTAAAATCGGAGCAGGAAATAAAACAAGAAATAGAATCTTATAATACAAGAGTTATTTCTGATGAAGAATTAGATTTAAGCATAAATAATTCAAGAAAAGCGCTTGTTTCTAATGTTATTGGAGTGATTGATTTTCTTTATAGACAATATTGTTGTAGATTCAATGGTAACGGTTTAATCGTAAAAGAAGGCTTAGGCATTGATAACGTTGAAGATGCTTTGAGTAAGTTTAGCGGGAATATTTATCGTATTTTAGAAACAAAATTGTATCAAAAATTTCAAAATTATGGACTTGTGCCGCCTATAAAAAACTTAATGTCTGTAAGAGAAAAAGAAATAACAGGAGATATCAAATTTTTCCGTTTAGGGAATATCGGATTTATTAATCGAGAGGGAACAAGCCAGAAGTGTCCGGTTTGTGTTGAAGGGAGATTAAATCATGGAATATCTTGCTCTAAAGGTTGCGGATTTGAATCTGAAGGAGTTATGCACTCGAATGATGGTATAGCTGGATTTTATATAGCTAAGCGAGGATTTGAGAATTTTATATAAAGGTATACTTATATTCATTGAGTTTTCCAGCGTTTTTAAGCCTTTTTGGAAAATGAGTATACGTTAGCGGAGCCATTACTTCTGCTTGTAAACTAAAATAGCATTACGATGTGATTTCAATAGAGAAATATTTTTAGAAATGCAAGTGCTTTACAGTCGAAAATGTATATTATTGCTTTGCTTAAAATAGATATAAAACTTGCTAAAATATTATAAACTAAAGAAAAAACGTTTTCTTTTTTAAATAAGTTATTTTCTAAATTTTCCTCTTTTATTTCAACTATATTTTGAGAAGCTAGATTCCAATTTACTTTATCGCGCTTTTCATATAGAATTTCCCCCTATTAATAATCACACAAGGATAGGTTATTCTTGATTCATTGTGATTATCAATTTTCTTTTTAGACAACAGGTCTGGAAAGGTATGGTGTCCCATGGGTAGAAGTGTAAAGATTTTTTCTGCCGAACGAGCGTTGTGGTTTTATGAATTTCGTGAGGAGTTTAACAGCTTGCCACGAGTTCATCGAGTCTTCCTTGCTCTTCATGATGGAGACAGGCAAATCGCCTTGGTCAATTACCTTGGTAATGTGCCAACTCTACTTTCATCTGATAGAGTTGATGCTGGTATAACGTTGCCAGGGACTTATCTTCCACAGGGAGAAGACCCTAAAGAAGCACTGAGAAAAATGATGCGGCAAAGGTTTGGCATTACAGTCCATACCGCATTGTCAAAAATCGGCCCTTCGCTTTGGCGTAAAGGGAAAAATGCAGACGGAAAATCTTGCGTATTCGTAGATAGTGTTTACTTCACGTCACATAAGGCTCGGCCTTCACAAAGACGATATTCGCTCAAGACTTTGATTAAATCAAGATTTGAGTGGTACGAACATGTGAATGCTGGAACCTTATCCGAGTACGCACGTGGTGTAATCACACCTAAGGATGGAACTTTGGGAAGTATTCCTGTCATGCTGGCTTTGGCTTTTTCAGCTATTCCTTTGTTGAAAAACGAGGAAGAGAGCTTAGCTGAGGAATACACTACCAAAATGATTAATGGATTATGCTGTTTGGCCGGGAAAAATGATTACTATCAAATTTTCAGCCCAGCAATGTGGAGCAATAAATTTTTAGGATTTGAAAGCTCCATGTGGATAGACTATTACTCAAGAACTTCTACTACGGCGGCATCAGATTGATGCTTAATTTTTTGGCTGGATTTATAAGCTAAAAAAACACAAGCAGCTCGGATGAAGTATCTTCACTTGAGCTGCGTTTTTGTAGGTTCTTATTGCTTGTGTACTCAAAAAGGTTTTGGTTTAACCAGATGTTAAACTATCATTGAGTACACCTTTTTCTATTTGTCAGAAGGGACATTACTGCTTAAAGTTTAATCAATGGGAAAATCTAATTGTTCTTTTGGTATTTCTACTATATTTTGAGAAGCCAAATTCCAATCCTTATCGAAAGTAAAATCTGCCAAGATATATTTACCTTTTAAAACGAGAGGTAACCAATAGTAGTCATCAGAAAACATTTTATCATACGGAATGTCATTAACTTTAAACCACTGTGGGCACATTTCTTCGGATTCTGTCGGTTCACCATTCCATTCTTCCGTAAGATATACATACATTACTATTTTATGTATATCATCATTATCAAATGGTTCGGTAAATCTAATAAGAGCTACTTGTTTATAATTAATTGGCGTGACAGAGATCTCCTCTTGAGCTTCTCTGACCATCGCTTCTTGCGGAGTTTCGTTAGGCGTAATTTTACCGCCTACACCATTATACTTTCCCATTCCAAATCCACGTTTTTTCATGGCTAAAAGTATTTCATCTTCTCGTCTAAGTAATAGTAAGGTTGTATATTTAATTTTCATATTATTATTTTAATTGCTTGTTGAGCGTTGTCAAAGAATATTTTTATGAAGGAGCATTGAGGCTATTTTAGTAGGGAATTTGAGGATTTTACAGGAGATTTATCGTACTTAGTTTTTTTATTAGATTATTTAGAAGGGTGTAGAAAAATATAGAAGCGGAAAAAAGTGAGGAGGACAGAAACATACATTTCAAAACCTTTGTTAAAAAACAAAGGACCAACCCCACATGTTGAATCACTATCAGCGCAATGGCATCGGCGCGCGGGTCAGCAATTCAGCCCAAGGTTGAAGTGTGCGTACGTCAGTTGCCTGCCGGTACAAAACACTTATGATGGGGCAAAACATTGTGGGGTTGGTGTCGGCGATTCCATGCTACTTCCAGCAGAATGTTTGCTACTGGGGGTAATTTATGGGCATAGAGAAAACTGAGAGGTTTCGCATGGAGCGTATACTCAGTAATCTCGCCCAAAAGCTAGAGTTTGTTTTTCTCTTTTTTCATGGCGCAGTCTTGATTTTTGTTTAAGGGTGAAAAATCGAACGCGTACAGACGGCGACGGGTGCCGAAAAACTGGGCGAAGATGGAAAGTCTGTGCATAAGCACCGAGGACTTCATCTCTTTGCCGTCGTGTACGTGTCCGTTCGGTGAGTTGTAAAGCATGGCTACGGATCTTTGATAACCAGGTTTCGTTGCATGCGCATTGAAACTTTCTCCTTTCCTTTGTTGATTGTGGGACTACAAAAATTAGAGGAATCTATTTCAGCGGTCGGTGTTTCGGGTGACGACGGTATTGCGTGAAGCAATCAGCGCGCCGTTCCCTAGCTGTTTTTCGTTAGATTCTCTAATCTTTAACTAAGAAAGATATACACACGACACATGTCAACCTCCTTCATGCTAATTAATAGCGTTTGGTGCCGTTGGTTGCTTGCCTTCAGTGGAGCACGCGCTCACTGTTCGAGAGGCCGGCCGGCGATGACGATCAAATTACATTTTGCGTTTGGGCAATTGAAGGACACGCATTGGTTTTTTCCTTTCCTTGTCAGACCTAGACCTTTCTTCTAAGAAACACGTTAGATTCAAAAACATTTTCTAAAATCTAACGTGCTCCTTAAAAGAATCCAATCAACTTACTTTACATTATCCGATTTCATTCAAACTTAACTTGAAGAATCAACTTAAATCCCAAATAAAACCTTATTTGTAATGTTTCTGTCTCTCAATTAAATCATAATTCAAAATTTATAACTTAATTGAGAAACAGTTTTCTCTTCTACTCATATTAATTTTTAGAGAAGCTCATTCAAGCAAAACTTCGTTAGCAACGTTGTCTCTCAGCAACTTCTATATCCAGTTATGATAAACTATGCAAAAAGTGTAACATTAAGTTTATATTTTTTTATATTTTGAAATAGTATTAAATAAAACTAGTAAATATAGCACGTTATGTTATAGCATAATAGATAGAATTTAATTGATTTATGGAATAGCCTTTATACTTTTTGCTTATATCACTGGATAAACAATGTTTCGCACTTCTCAAAAACGAAGTATTTTTAGGTAATTCTTTATGCCTAATTCTAGTATTCTACCCCTATCTCCTCTAACAATTTCGCGAGTGTATCATGCAGGTCAATTGGTGATTGAATATCATCTTCACTCAAAATAATTGAAATTGCCATTTGCGGACTGATAGAAATCGTGCCTACTTTGCTCTTTGATTCATCAATTTTATTTTCAACCAAAGTATTTTTTGAATTTAATAATGCGTTTTTCTTATTTTTTACAAAATCGCTTTGCGTATTTTTATTTTGCATCATCACACGATTGATTATTTTTTGTTTATCAAATTCTGCTTGAGGATGAAATGAAAAGGTAAGTTTATTATTTTTATAACTCGCATTAACAATTCCTGCTTGACGCAATAATGCCCTGAAAATCATTACTTCAATTACATCAGCAACTTCTTTAGGAACAGAACCAAAGCGATCTTCAATTTCGGTTAACATTTCGTATCCGGCAGTTTTGTTTTCTAGCTCAACTAAGCGTTGATATAAAAGCAAACGGTCTGAAACATCTGGAATGTATTCGGTTGGAATATGAATTGCGAAACCAATTTTAATGTCAGGATCAATGGCATTAAATAAATTTTCTTTTCCATTTTCAATGGCTGTACTGCCAAACATCTCTTTGCGTTTTAATTCAATGACCGCTTCTTTTAAAATTTTTGAATACAAATCAAAGCCAATTTCGCATACTTCACCGGTTTGATCTTTTCCAAGTAAGTTTCCTGCACCACGAATTTCCATGTCT
>JAVBQZ010000228.1:0-13000 GCA_031548505.1 Bdellovibrionota bacterium
AATTCTTTTGCCCGGCGAAGCAAGCTAACAGAGTTTAGAACACAAATATTTTGATTAGGCTCATCCTTATACATAGTCAGATAAGACAGGTAATTCATAAAACCTTCAAAAACCAAACAGGTATCAAACATATCTTTTTGATCAAGAGAAGATACTTGGCTATAGGTCGTAATATCTTTTCTAGAAGCTCCTTTAAAATGCTTGTTACGTAGTTCGTAGCCACCACTATCATTTGCAAATCCAATAGCGAAATACTGGCGATCACCAATTGTATAATGAATTTCTTCTGTCCAAAATGCTGCGATATTTACATCAATGGCTCTATGCTGAAGATATTGAAGTAAAGCAGGATTGGCCAAGGATTGTTTTTTTATTACTTTTATAACATTCACGGCCGGTGCATATGGTAGTATCACTGCTTGTGTTTTTATTTGTATATAAGCTTGGTTGCGCTCTCCACTTAATTTCTTGACCGCTTCTTTGAAATCTATATGATGTATCTGCATCACCAAATCAATGATACTGGTTCCCTCGCCCGTGCCGAAATCATACCAGGTATTTTTCTGTAAATTTACAGAGAAGGAAGGGTGCTTATCTTCGCGATAGGGTGCATGGTATAAATAATTACCAACTGTTTTCCGTACCGGCTCAATTCCCATCTGAGAAAGATAGTTTACAATTGAAATTTGTTTTATGAGGTTTAGGTCCATTATACTGCGATACTACGACTCTATTACTTCCAACAAGCGTACTCTGTCTTTATTTAACTCTTCTTCCAATATAATTAGAACCGCTTCCGTAGTCAGCGGGCCATTAATTTCATTTTTAGACAAATACGCTGCTACAGTAGCTTCTTTCATTCCTAATGCCGAGGCTATCATTCGTCGTGTTTCCTTATATTTTTTGTGTGTTGCCTCAAAAATTGTCTCTTGTGATAGTCTTATCTTCATTTTTTTGTATATTTGTTAGTTTTTGTTGTGTTTATAACAAATTATTGCGTTCATAACAATAATGCAAATATAGAGCATTTCTCTGTGAAAACAACAAAAATACAGAAATAATTTCTAATAAATATGCAAAACACTGTAAAAGAAAGACTTAAATTTTTCATGCAATCCAAACATATTGGGCAGGCTGCATTTGAAAAAGCAGTAGGTTTATCTAATGGATATGTAAACAATATACGCCAATCCATTCAACCAGATAAAATACAGAAAATTGCTCTAGTATATCCGGAATTAAATACGGGATGGCTGTTAACTGGTGAGGGCAATATGTTAAAGGAGGTAACACCTCCCGTATTGGATTTAAATTTTGATCGCCTGATAGAAGTCGCCGAAATAAATGCTGCAGCCAACCGCCAAAATGCAGAATCCTTAAGTAGGATGATTAGCCTCCTTGAGGCCGAGAAAAAAGAAAAAGATACGATTTTAAAAATACTTGAAGATACAAAAAACGCCCCCCTTGCGGGCAGGCGAAATTCTGCTGTGAAATAACTGATGACGGAGGTATTAGAATTCAATATTTAAATTCCGTAAAGCCATCACGACAACACCAATATGATATTGCGGCATTGGTCTAGCGCTGCTTCATCAATTCAGCCCTAAAACACTCCGAGTCTTCTATGAATTTATATTCGTGAGAAACTCCTCCAGTAGTAACGAAGAGTGTTCCAAAGTTAAAAATACGTCCTATAATGCTTTGGGTAGAACGTATCCCTTCACACTTATCCAACATTAAATCCAAGCTATCCCGTTTCAAGATGCCCGATTTGAATATAACTCTCTTATTTGTAATCACAATACTAACTCCAAACTTATAAGTCAACCTGCTAAACAAAGAATAGGCAGCAGTTATCCCCAAAACAACACCAAGCCCTGCCCATCCACCGCTTCCAAAAAGCCAAAAGCCGAAGCTTAATAATAATAGAACCGCTGGCAGGACAAATATAAACCAGTGTATTTTAGCACTATGTAATATATTTTCCTCGTTTTTATTAATTTGATTTGTGTTCATTTAATTATATGTTTTTGAATTTATTGTCGCATAACAAACGCTATCTAAGCCCCAGTTTAGAACAAATTGTCCTTTAAATACACCCCATGTACCCAGCCCTACATTCGCTTTAAATTCATGCTCAATTTGCCAACCGATTGGCGTAGGCCTATAGGTTCTCTCGTATTGTTCAACTGAATCTTTTATACTATTATGAATTTCACTCTTACTATCCGAAAGAGACCAAAATAAGTGGCGGTACTCAAAAGCTTCCAATCGTTCCTTCATAGCCTTATAGGTAGAATCATTATCTACAACAGAATATGCAGTATCCAATTTACTAAACTCCCCTGGAGTATATGATTTTTCATCCGGCAATTCTTTCAAAATATATTTTTTCACCACCTCTTGGGCTACATCTTCCTTGGAAGCACAAGCAGAGATAAGACAAAGGAACATAAATGAATAAACAAAAAAACGAAAAGTTTTCATAGGCAATGTGTTAATCAATTAAATTTCAACAAAAATAGTGAATAAATTCTAAAAAACCTTATATTTGTATAATATTTTATACTATGGCTATCAAAAACAAACAAACACAATCGACCACCGCAGCTATTTTACAGCGGCTTGAGGAGTTTTTACATTCCAAAGGTGATAATCTCACGCGGCTCACCTCTGCCATAGGGGTTTCCCGCGCATATTTCACAACGGTAAGAAAAGTTGATTCAGAAATTGGCTCCGATAAAATTGTCAAAATCCTCCTCCTCTACCCCGACTTATCTGCAGACTGGTTGTTAACCGGACAAGGCATGATGCTGAAAGGGGCTACATCATTAAAAAATCAAGAAAGCCAAATTGCAAAAGATAAAGCGCTTCAAATTGCATTAGAGGGCTTGGATAAAGTCCAGGAACATCTCGCGGCTGTACAAAGTAGTATTTCCAAATCGAAGCCAAAATAAAACTGGGAGTGTCACAGATTGTGACACCCCCAGCGCATTTACATTTTCCGACCGGCTTTTTTCGCTTCCTTTGGAGTTTCTTTTTGCTTTACAACAGCTTTCTTTTTATCAGCCTGCTTTTGAGTGGGTGTAGCTGGTTGCTTTTTCTCTACAGCGCCCTTAACACCTTTCAATGCTTCAGGTTTATGTCCCTCATTGTTGGCTGCCACTTGAACTTTATGCTCATTAGTCGGCGTTTTTTGAACAGTAACATCATTAGGATCTGTGCGACTAAATTTCATTTTACCGTTATCTGAATTCCAAGTGATATAACTATCATACTTCTTACCAAATTTATCAACTAAATTTTTTACAAAAATTGTTTTGCCTTCCTGAAGTGTCTGTTTTTGCTCTTTAGACAGCTCAACACTTCCAATTTTATTCGGTAAGAAGACTTTTTTTGCAGAATCAAAAAGCAATGTTAATCCTTTTTTTACAGCAGAATATTGTACATCAGTTGAAAATTTCTTCTTATTGCCGGCTTCGTCTTTTTTACTGACAGACTCCAAGTCTTCTAAGCGGATACTTTTTCCCTCAAGTAGTGCCTTTTTCTGCTCCTCATTGATTATTGCACCAAAAAATTTATCAGGAATTTTTATATGTTCCTTGCGCACAGCTACCATGTGGTTAATATCCTTATCTAGGGTAAGTAACACCGGCACTTTTTCTTCTCCGTCTTTAAATTGTGCCATGATTACCTTGCCCGGCGAGCCTGTTTTTTGGATATTCTCCTGCTCCTCTTTGGTGAAAGCATGGCCAAAATACTCTTTTAAATTAGCCTCCTGCTTAAAAGGATATAATTTCAAGGAAACCTCTCCGTCTTTATTCATATGCAGCGCCAATTTACCGGTAGTATCAATCTTTCCACCATTTACCATGGGCGAAATAGGTAGCACCTTGTCTGTAGTCCTCCCGTCAATTAGGTCGTTAGTAACCCCTGCCTGCTGAAGTTTAGCCATAGTGAGGCCTAATTTTTCAAAATCAGCCCACATTGCCTTAAATTTATCTTTCGGGATTTTCGGCTCTCGTCCATACTGTTGCATGAAATTTTTGTAAGCATTATCAATCATGCCATTTCGTTCATCAACAGAGATACCCATGACGGCTTCCATAGCTGATGTTTTTTGTTTTGGTTGTTTTTCATCTTTCTGTTCCATAATAATATTTTTTTTTGAGTTAAGTTTTCCTCTTTATTAAATTCTTGCTTTAATTGAAGTTTTTGTAAAACACTCCCTGTATCATCTTTAAGTTTCTGTTCAAGCCTTCTTTCTTCAATCCCTGCTTTATAGATTTCTTCTTCCGACCCGGTTACTTTTATTCGACTTTGCTTATATATATCATCATACGTTTTTTGTAACTCGTACTTCTCTAAAAGATGTTGCGTTCTTTCGGGATTCCTATACAAATGGTTTTCCACCTCATAGTAACCTCCTTTATTAATATCGGACAAAATTTCTTTATCTTTTGATAAATTTTCACTCAAGTTGACTCTCTCCATTCTCTCTGCTTCCGCCATCATAGTTTCTAAACTTGGAGCTGCTGTATATTGTGCGTTTTCATCTCTCGCTCTTTGTTCCATAGTAATATTGTTTTTAGGGATTAAATTTGGATTTTCAGAATTTTGTATTATCTTTGTAGTGGATTTAAAATTGAGCGAATTGCTAACCTCAGCGGAATTGGACCGCTGTTTAGTAGTTCGCTCAATTGTTTTGGGGTTTTCAAAGTCTTGTACTACTTTTGTAGCAGATCCGAGTAATTTTCTAACGTCAGCGGAATTGGACCGCTGTTTGGAAAGCCACTCGGATGTTTTTTCCTTATCTACATACTCTAAAAGCCCCTCATTAATCCAATTTACAACCTGTAAGCTCTTCTTAGGATAAACACTACGAATATCATTAACAAATATATTTCGTCTCTGTACATCCGCTTGCACTGCCACTACGAAATTATTACCACCATGCTGTATTTCTGAGAATATTACATAATGGCCTAAGCGTGTTGCACTACGAAACACTGATAACGGATTTTGTATGGCATTAGGTAGATTCTGCAATAACTGTAAAGAGTATGGATGGTTCTCCTGAATTGACTTTTCATTTAATCTCACAGAATTTAGCTCTATTGGCAAATTTGGCAACCCTGCAGATAATAAGATATCGCTCGGCAAACCCAATTGATACACATGGTGCTTAGATAATTTTCCGGTTATCTGCAGGTCCAGTTCAGCGTTAAACAGTTGATTTATCTCTTGCATTATTTTATAAACATTCTGCAAATGTATAAAATATTATTATATATAATAATAAATATATAAATATATTATACTAAACGGGCAAAAAAATAAATCAACCTATTCATTTTTAATTAAATGACATAATTCGGGGTCTGAAGCAATACGCTCCATCTCATTCTTAACTATATTCGCCACATCTTTTTTTATTTGCTTAAAATTATTATCTATCATTGCTTCTAATTGATCTACTCCACTATCATCTACAAATGATGTTATAATGGGTAGTGGGACATACTTTTTCTCGTCAGCTGTTACCTGCTCTATATCCACAATGATCTTGGCATGAAATATTTTTTGACCTATTTCTTCTCCAAAGTTATCTGCCACAGCTCCCACAAAAGTTCCCTGGGTGAGATTCGCAATCTTGCTCGCCGGTATCAAAGAATCCATCTGTGTTGAAATTGAAGTACTTGTGTCCTGACGGTTAATATTAATAGACTGACGGCGCTGCAGCACCTTCCCAAAACGCTCTGATAGATTTTTTGCCGTATCCCCTACCACTTGGCCGGAGAAAATATTCCCCACAGTATTTTGGATAACCTTGCTCTCCTTATCACCATAGTCACGGGTTAGCTGTGAAAAGTCTTGAAATCCCAAACAAACAGCCACCTTATTGGAGCGGGCCGTAGCGATGAGGTTGTCCAAGCCTCTAAAATACATTGTCGGCAACTCATCTATAATAACACTACTTTTCAGCTGACCTTTCTTATTGATAAGTTTTACAATACGGGAATTATATAAGCCAAGTGCAGCTGAATAAATATTTTGCCTGTCGGGGTTGTTTCCCACGCATAGGATTTTCGGTTCTAAAGGATTATTGATATCAAGCGTGAAATCGTCCCCGGTCATTACCCAGTACAGCTGCTTTGATATCATCCTGGATAGAGGAATTTTAGCCGAGGCTATTTGCCCCTGCAGCTGATCCTGCGCCCCACCCTCCCAAGCATCCATAAAGGGAGAAAGGTAGTTTTCCAACTCCGGGTATGATGTCAAGATTGTAAAGATATCTGCGTACTTCTTATTCAAAAACTCAATAGCATGGGGGAAGGTGCAGTATTTCCCATTTTCATAAACCTTCAAATACCAAATAATGGCAGCCAGTAAGATAATGGGCGATTCCACAAAGAAGTCGCCTTGCTTCTGAATCCATGTTTTATTGAGGTTTAGCATGATTGTGTAAGCTGACTCGTAAGCATCGGATATGTCAGTCATAAACACAGGGTGAATAGGATTACAGCGATGGCTCTTCCGCGGATCGTCAAAATTGATTACATAAAACCTCGGCTTTACCTTATAACCCTCTGAATGTAGCCGTAAATGATTATAGGCTATATTTGTCAAGTCCGGGAATTTATAGTCATAAATATACATGGAGAAACCTTTCTCTATCTGCTGTTTAATAAAATTATTAACCACGGCAAATGATTTTCCTGACCCCGGTGTGCCTAATACGATTGATGCGCGAAACGGGTTAACTACATTAATCCAGCCGTCCTGCTCTTTTCGTCTATGCACAAATTTCGTTTGGATATTAATACTGTACTCATTTTGCATTAGTTTAGTTTCCTGTTGGAAACTCTCGTTTTCTTCATTAAATACATCTTTCATTAAGCGCTGCCGCATATACAGCATTCTCGATGCGAGCATCATTGCCCCTAGAATTAAGGCATAACCAATGGTTAGTAGCACAATCCCCACCCAAGCGCTTGCAATGGTCAATCTCATCATTTGCCCCAATGGGAGAAAGAATAATACACACCCTCCGCTCGCCATCCACACTATCCGTGATAGGCTAATTTCCTCGTCTTTTTTCCCCTTATGCCCAAGAGTACTTAGTATCAGCAATATTATAGAAAGGATTTTACTATAAAGCACATTGTTAAATAAACCCGTACTAAAGTTTATTTTAAGGAGTATTTTATCAAATGCACCCCATGCTACTCCCAAGTGTGCGAATATGGCATGATAAAACCAATAGGTGTGAGCAAAAAGAATCACAAGACTACTTGCCCTTATGAACATAAGGACTTTGTTTAAAATTTTTTCATCATCTGTATTCATAACATTGTCATTTATAATAATTAATCTTTTCTTTTTCGTTTTTTCTTTTTAGGGTTTCTATGAATCTGCCCATTTGAAGCCCATTTTATAGGCGCTCCCACTGCACCTAAGATGTCAAAGGCTGCAGGTATATTCGGCTCACTTTCTCGCTGCAAAATTTGCTCTTTACCTATCATTGGGTTGAGCGACCGTTCTTCAGCATCCGAAGAATTCAATAGATTATGAAACTGATTTGCGGAGAATTCTTTCCCCAGGCGTGACCCATTCAGTACATTTTTGGATTTATGATCAATAATAGTAACCCCATAAATCCGGCCGGATTCGTTCTTTCTCAATAATAAATCTATATTTTTCTTTTTCAAGGCCTGCTTCAAGGCCTCCTCCGTCTTTGTTGAATTCATCGCCAGTGAAAGCGTTTTCTTGAGTTCTTCCGCTACTTTTTTGGAAAGTTTCGAAACGTCAAACTGTTTTTGCAAATGCGGAACTCCGGCAAATTTACCTAATGAAGAGGCCTTGATTTGATTGGTTATTTGATTTCCTGCATCGTCCGTTGCAGCATATACCGCTCCGTGATAGGAAAGACCATTAGTCTCCCCCTTTACTTCTTGCACTTCGATATTATAAAGCGAAAGCAAGGCGCGATATTCGTTAAATGACTGAAATTTATAACCCGACAGATGCCTAACCGTATTCCGCATCTGAGACGATATTTTTTTTGTAGTATCTATTTTCTGTGGTGTCCATATTTTTAAATCCTTACTGATATCTGCCGGATGTAAGTTGTATTTTCGTTCCAGTTCATTGGTGATTTTTTTGCTTTCCAACTTACTGTAACTATCGTTTATCTTCTTACCTTGCTCATTTATGTTTGTAGTAACAATATGTAAATGATGTCGGTCTATATCTTCATGCTTAAAAACAACAAACGGCTGATCACCAAACCCCATTTTTTGCATATACTCTTCGGCTATCTCTGTTAGCTGCTCGTTGGTTAATTTGTCGTTAGGGCTTGGATTCAATGAAATATGTACAAATGGATTCTTAGTGTTTTGGTTTAGCGCAGCTCTTTTTTCGAACATATGTGCCAGGCGATTGGCTGAAAATTCTTCGTTTTCGCTTTTCCAAATACGATTAGTAAACAAGATTAGGGCCTGCCCTTCTTCGAATTTCTCGTAATTATACAACAAGGCTCCGCGAGGACTTGTGCTTGTGCTGATTTTCGCAATCATTGAGATATTTTTGTTTTAACAATTCTAGAATAGGAGCTATTGTTTCAGTAAGCTGAACCAGTTCTGTAGTATTTGTGGCCAAGCGAACGAGCATAGAGGTAGCCTGTTTTTCCCCAAAAGCCCTTTTCAGGTGAACAATGGCTTGATTATAGTTTGCGCCAACTTTTCGGTAGTTGTATAATATTTTATCTAATGAATCGACAATATCATACAAACTTTCATCGTAGGTTACTATGTGAAATTCTTTTTGAAAAATGCACTTTTTAATAAATGAAGACTTCTTTTGAAACCTATATTTTGTCATAAGCTGCCTTAGTTCTAGCGTTTCTTGTTCGTTGAAACGAATTGTAAAATGTTCAACATCTTTTTCTATTTGCTTGTCTTTTTTCATTGTGTTTGTTTTAAAAATTTACGACTTCGGAGTAAATTTCAGCCTCGCAGAGCAAGGATTTTTGTAACACATTGGGTACAATGTGTTACAAAAACACACCTTGCTAATTACTTGAGTAATTTGTTTAGTTGTCACATTATTTTATAATTTAATTTCATAATATTTTTTCAGAGTAGCCAAATATATCTTCCGCAAATATATTTAAAAAATAAATATATTATACTATGCAATTTTAAAATGTATTTTTGTGGTACATTTTATATATTTGATAATTAGCAATATAAATATAATCCGCGAAACAAAAACGACAATAAACAACGAAATAGTTGTTTATTTAGAACTATCGCTTTATATTTGCATAAAATTTTAAGCTAATGAATGAGCAATTGTCCCCAAAAAAGAAAAAACCGATTTATATAGCATTTGCCACACAAAAGGGAGGTGCCGGAAAATCGTCTTTTAGTATTCTAATGGCCTCTATGGCCCATTATACATCTGAAAGAGTAGCTGCTATAATTGATTGCGACTATCCTCAATTATCTATATATAATATGCGGAAACGAGAATTGGATGCTATTTCAAAAAATGAAACTCTCTACAAAGAAGCTTCCAACCAATTTACAAAGCACAACAAAACAGCTTATACTATCATAGAATCCAATGCAATTGATGCATTAAAAGTCGCTAACAAGATCGCGGCTGATTCTCCTGAAGTCGAATATGTCTTTTTTGACCTTCCCGGCACTGTTAATCAGCCCGGCATCATAGAACTAGTTAGCCAAATGGATTACATATTCACCCCCATAGCAGCTGATAGAACTGTTGTAGAGAGTTCTATTAGCTTTTTAACTATGCTACATAGATTAGTAGAGATTGGACAGAGCAAAGTTAAATCATTTGCTTTTTGGAATATGGTTGATGGCCGGGAAAAGACAGGCTTATATATTGCTTACGATAGCATAATGGATGAATTTAATATTCCAGTGCTAAAAACCACCATTCCTTATGGTGTCCGGTTCCATAAAGAGGCTACCGATAGCCAAGGTGGAATATTCCGCTCCACATTATTAGCCCCCACACGCGCCTCTTTGACCGGAAGTGGGATTGACTCTTTATACAATGAAATTTTTCAAATTATTGATAAAAAATAACCTTTAATATGGCAAAAGGAAACTCCAATCCCGGCACTATGGATCCTAGCGAGTTATTATCTCGAATGGCTGGAAAACCCGCCCCTGCACCCGTAGTACAAGAAGAAATTACAAAGACAGAGGAGCCGGCCGAGGAAAGATTAAATGAAGCCCCTATTTCTCGCACTCCTAACTCTTCCAGTTCTGACAAGAAAGAGAACTATGAGGAACGATTTTTAAAACGCAGTCTTATTGGTCAACAGCGCACTAATGTTGGCATGAGCCGTGAAACTGTAGAAAAAGCCGAACTAGTTATTGCCCGGATTTTTGATAATAAAATCGCGGTCGGAGTGTTCCTAGATAATATTGTTTCAGAACACTTTGAAAAACACAAAAAACACTTGAATTCTTGGTTAGCTGAAAAACCTATTGAGATATTTTAGCATGGCATTCATTCGTTTATTCGCAGCAATTTTAATTGTCTTTTTATTCATTGGCTGGGTGGTTTATTCCATATTTTATTGGAAAAAAGAATTTTTACAGCTACTCACTCCCCATACCCATAAAAAAGATAAGACAACATCAACGGAGGAAATAAACTATATGGGAATTGCCCAAAGGGTTGTGAGCATCTCAAATGAGGAAGAAGATATATCCCCCGATAACTTTGAAGTTGAATACGGATATAATGACACTTCTTTTTTTGCTGAGGAGGAAGAGGTGGAAAATGGCAATGATGATGAAGAAAGATTTGCTATTGTTGATTTTGAAGAGATACAACAACTTGTAGCTGTTGTAGAAAATGAGCAACCACCGCAAGCAGATGAGATGCAAGTCAGTCAAGCAACTCTCAAGAAAATATCAGATACAGATTTTCTGCAACAGATAACCGAAATTCAAGAAAAAGTATCTCAACGACTAGATGAAATAATGAATTATAAAACAACATAAAATTATATGAACTCTATGAAAAAACTATTGATTTTTTTTGCCGTTACAGTCATTTCGGCACAAGCTTTCGCCCAGACCTCCGGGATAAGCAAGGCAAAAACAGCCCTTACAACAACTACTACAGAAATTTCCGGGTTATTTGACACTGTATATAAAGCATTAATGGCGATTGCTGCCATTATAGGCCTTATAGGTATAGTACAAGTTTATTCGAAATGGCAGGGAGGCGACCCTAATGCCACCAAAGTTGCCGCCGCTTGGTTTGGTGCTGCCCTATTTTTTGTGGGTGCCGGGGTATTTATTAAGGCGGTATTTTTATAAAAATGGCGACATACAACATATATAAAGGCGTAAATAAGAATGTGGAATTTAAAGGATTACGCGCCCAATACCTAATTTATTTCATAGTTGGGGTAGTTAGCTTATTTATGCTATTTATAATATTGCGTATGCTAGATGTTAACGTGATGGTAAGCCTTGCTATATTAGTGGGGCTTGCTATTGTCTTATTACGAATTATATTTTACCTGAATAAGCAATATGGTCCATATGGCCTTGCAAAAATGCATGCTTTCATGAGATGTCCTCATTTTTTGATTTCTCGAAAAAGTTTTAAAACAATCCTTGTAGATGCGAAACATAAGACCAACTAGCACCATCGAAAACCGAAACCCCATCTACAAGGTGGAGAATGGATTCATTATATCTAAATATGCAGATATAACAATCCCTTTTATACTCGACCTACCGGAGCTATTCTCCTTAAGCCAGGAAGAATATAACATTTTACATTCTGTTATAACTCGTGCTATTAAAATTCTTCCGGATTACAGTGTAGTTCATAAGCAGGACTGGTTTACGATGGAAAATTATACACCCAACCACTCTTCTAGCGACTTTCTGTCAAAGGCGCATGAGCTGCATTTTTTAGAACGCCCTTACCTGACCCATCAATGCTATCTATTCATCACAAAAACCACTAAAAACAATTTACGGAAAAACACCCTCGCAACAACTCTTTCTCGCGGCAATTTAGTTCCTAGAGAGATGTTGTCTGAAGAAGTAGTAGCCGAATTTGAAGCTGCAGTTTTACAGTTCGTTCAAATTCTCAATGATAGTAGCTATTTCAAAGCCACTAGACTAAGCGATTCTGAAATTATTGGCACAACAGGTTGTAGTGGGCTCCTGGATAAATATATTTCTTTAAACAATAATTCTCAGTTGACTCTCAATGATATCCAGTTACGCCCGGAATGTGTCGTGGTGGGAGACAACAAACTTTGCATACATACACTATCTGACATTGATGATTTACCCTATACACTTGAATCAGAACGAAAATACGAAAAGCTTTCCACCGATAAAAGCAATTGTATGCTCTCCTTTGCAGCTCCAGTTGGAGTGCTTTTACCATGTAATCATATTTACAATCAATATATTTTCATTGGCAATCAGGCTGATGAAATTCGGCAGTTGGAAAACAGAAGCAAGCGAATGCATTCTCTATCCAAATTGTCGCGGGAAAATGAAGTTAATCACGAAAATATTGAAAATTTTCTCTATGCTGCTCACCAAGAAGGGCAGAAGTGTGTTCGTATGCATTGTAATGTTATGGCTTGGGCAGATAACACCCCTGCATTTGGGAAAATCAAAAATGATGTAGGCTCTCAAATAGCCGCCATGCACTGCACGGTAAGGCATAATACCACTGATGTTCCAACACTATTTTGGGCAGGAATTCCCGGAAATGCCGCAGATTTTCCCAGTGAAGATACTTTTTTGACATTTTTAGACACTGCCACTTGTTTCTTAAGTTACGAAGGTTGTCAACGAGATTCCCTATCCCCGTTCGGCATTCGATTATGCGACCGGCATACCGGCCGGCCGGTCCACCTAGATATATCTGACCTCCCGATGAAAAAAGGGACTATCACAAACCGAAATAAATT
>JAVBQZ010000143.1:0-4982 GCA_031548505.1 Bdellovibrionota bacterium
GTAATATGTGATAAAATATGTTTTGTTGATGTCTTACCGTAAGACCCGGTAATACCAACAATTGTTGGGTTAAGACGCGCTAACTTTTCTTTTGCCTCTTTTAAAAACTTTCTTTGCGTAAACTTTTCATAAGGCGCAAGGATTAGATTAGACGTAATTAACATCAATGGCGCAAGTTGCGTTAGAATAATAAAAAAAGCGACCGGGCAAAGCACAGCCGCAAAAGAATTTACTATACTAAAAGGATAGTGAAAATAAACCGCAGCGCTTAATAATAAGGCATATAAAGCCCAAGTGACATATAAAATACGTTTGACGCGCGCAGTCACTACAAGTTTTTTACGCGTACTACGCGAATATTTTACCTGCAAAAATGAAAAATAGAGCGATGCAAAAAAAATCAACGCATAAAACACTTCGACTGGGGTAAATACATTATTGCTAACTTGGAATGCATCAAAACCATAATTAATATAAGCAAGCACAGCAAGCAAAAGTAAAACTGCTGAAAATTTCTTATCTACCAATTTTAATTTACAAAATGTAAATTTTAAAAAACGCCCATTAAAATAATCGTCCTGCTGAAAAAACACCATTAACAATTTCGTGCGCGTAATAATAAAAACAAAAAACGATAAACACAAAACGATGAGCAACATGGTAGCCTCTCCTCAATAATAGTAATTAAATAAAATATTTATTTGTTGATGATTTTTAAACTTAAATTAATAATTTTCATCCCCACGCCAGAATAAAAAAATAATGTTTCAAACATTGGGCTGTTAAAATCATAAATATCAATTATTGTTATGCATTAAATCTCCTACTATAAATTTATAGCCATTAAGAATATCTTTTATCTCATGTACTGGCTTACCTGGCCATTGCATTTTATCAATTGCAATGAATTGTTTATTTTGCAGGTTTCCAACAGAAATAATTAGTTCGCGTTTGTTCACTTCTGCGATTTCACCAGCATTATGCCATTTAATATTATTGTCAAACACGATATGCGCATCATAAATTTTAATAATTCGCTTATCAAATATTGCTTTCGCACCAAATTCAGGCGAACAGGTCTTTATTCTTCTAATAATTACTTCCGCGGTTTCGTTCCACTTAATATTAAAATCGTCACCATCCCATTTTTTTGCGTAACACATTCCTTCTTCAGTCTGCGGGGTTGCAACAGCAGTTCCGCTTAAAATTTCCGGTAAGGTGTCAAGTAAAGTCGGAATTGAAATATCCAATAATTTATTTTCGACATCTCCAAAATTATCTTCCTCATTGATACAAATTTCTGCTGTTTTATATACACCACCTGTATCCAAACCAGCATCCATTTTCATAATAGAAACACCTGTTTTTGTATCACCGGCAAAGAGCGCACGATGAATTGGTGCGGCGCCACGCCAGCGTGGCAATAACGATGTGTGTATATTAACAAAACCAAATTTTGGAAAATCCAAAAGCGATTGTGGGATAATCATGCCAAAAGCAACAAGCACAAATAAAAGCGGCTGCTCATTAACAATATGCTTTAAAAAACTAAATAATTCTGTGTCTTTATTTTCGCGAAAAAATTCGTTACTGTTTTTATCATTATGAAAATCAACAGGAATTTTTTTGATTGATTTTGGCGTCCAGCATTCAATGTTATGTTTTTCAGCTACTACCTTCACTGGCGACGGTGTCAATACGCGCCCCCGCCCAACTTCTTTATCTACCTGTGTTACGACTGCGCAAACATCATATTCTCCCGATGCAATTAATTCCTCTAAAATCCTAGCTGAAAACTTCGGCGTACCAAAAAAAACTATTTTTTGCATAATTTTATTTAAATGAAATCTTTCATCTGTGCTAATCCGCATAATCCGTGAATAAAAAAGAGAGATAAATTGTCCACGGACTACGCGGATTAGCACGGATTTAGATAGAGCTAAGGCGGGATCGAATAATCAATTATTGAATATCAAAAATTACACTTCGATATCTATTGCATGCTCAGCACTTGATTTATTCACTTCTTCCTCGTCCTGTTCTTCTTTCTTTTGCTCTCCTTCCGGTGGTTCTTTATCTTTAGAAAGGTTTACCGAATCAACAATACCCGTATCCTCAATTGTCTGAATCAAAAATTCATCAAACGACCTATCACCTTCACGTTTACGCGGTGTTTTTTTTATATCCGTCTTGGGTAATAAATTTTCAGTTGGCTTTATATACATAAGTCAATGCAATAAAAGAATTTAAAAAATAACATTGCAGCAAAACAACGTCTAAAATCCCATAAACGAGAAAGGCACCACGCACGAGATACCTAACAAAGTATGCGAAATTATTTTAACGCACATTATCTACTACTCATTTTCCTTGCATATACTCGTTTTGCATTTGCCCACCCACCATTGTGTATCCAATCATTAAATTCTTTAATAAAAGGATGTAATGCTTCAAGTTTATGAAAATCCTTGCCGTGATAAATATACCGCCCACGTACACGCTTCGGCTCGCCCAATTTTGCATGGCACATCTCATGATAAATTAGCGGCTCAAGCATATGTAGCAATTTTATATTATTCATCACGGGCGAGACTACAACCCGTTTTTTCTGATAATCACAATATGCCAAATTTCTTTTGCTATATCTTTTCGCCCAAGTAATTGAATATATACTTAAATTTTTATCGCCTGGGAAATATTCATTTTCCAATTTTCCCCATATAGTTACCAAGTTAATTTCTCTTTCTTCTAATTTTTTTTGTCTATCTGTATTATTTAAAACATTCGATTTAACCCGCAATGGTTTTGACCGCTTAAATTCATCGTTTTTCTCTTTCGGTCTCGCAGTAATAATTTCTATTTTCTTTTCATTTTCAAGGAAGGCATCCCAACATTCCTTAAAGAAAAATGGCAACTGTTTGAAAATAAAATTCATATATACACAATGTACAATTCACAATTAATAATAAATAGTTATCCACCACCAACAACAAATAAATAATTCACAATCACAGGTTTCTCCCCCAATTTATCATATTAAAGGTGGAGCTGAGGAATTGTACATTGTGCATTGTAATCGTGCATTACTTATATTTATATAATTATTATTGAAATATAAAATTAAAAATACTGTAATTCTCAAAAGACATGAGTACATATCAACGTACTCCTCCTATATTATCTAATAAATCAATAAATTGTTGCCGCTTCCCATTGGCATCTTTTCCTTTGTTGCTTTGCGCTAGTCCCTTGATTGCAGAAAGTTCAACATTTTCCGAACCATCAAGTTTACTCAAATACTCGCCCGTAGCCGCTACGGCAATCGCAAAATTAAAATCATCACTAATTTTTATGTTATCCTTATAGTAATTTAATCTTCTATTAAACAGATGGTCCTCACCAGTTTTTGGATCTGTATAACTCATCTCCAGCTCGCCTACCTGTTCCTCTTTCGCAATAATTCGTTGCGTATTCAGACGCAATTTATACAAAATTGTCGCCGCCGCATTATATTTTAAATCAACCGTTTCAAGGTTTTCGGAAATATTTTCTAACATTCCTGCGTCAATATTTGAAAAACCAATCAACCTGTACCAACTTACCAACGCACCATTAAATTTAATCCGTGAAATCAAATCTTTTGCTGACATTTCATAACTATCATCAACGAAATTCTTATTCACAAGCGTAACAAAATCATTTAAATTCTCAATCTCTTCAAAGCGCACATGATATTCAGGATTTAAGTTATCATAATAAATACGCAATGCCGGATTCTTTTTAAGAGATAAAATATGTAACAAAATATTCCTTTGGTTTTTAATATTTTCTAACTCTGCCGGAAGCAATTTTAAGTCGCCATTTGTAAAAACAATAATTTTATTAAGCGATTTATCATCTTTATTTCTGCTCACGACTGAGACTGCACGATTTAGAAAATCATGAACAGGATTTTGAACGCCACCTGAGAACTTTACACCATTTAGTACACGTAAAATCTTTGTTCTATCTTTACCTTTTGTTTGTCCAAGAATTAATTGCTGATCACCGTTAAAAACAGTTAATCCTATTTTATCACGTGGTGCCATACTACCAGCTAACCCTTTTACTGCTTTTATTAATTCCATTTGCGTTGCAATATCATTCATTTGTGCTGAATTTTCGATCGCAAAAAACACATTCCAGTCTTTTTGATCACGCGCCGGGTCAAATGGACGCATCTTTAATGATAATTTTAAAATAAAAATATCTTGTTCTAACGGTGATTCAGCAATTTCATAGTTTACCAAAATACGATCGTCAGTATTTTGTTTATAATAGAAATCAAAGTAATTTATTAATGATTCAATTTTTATCACACTTCTTGGCGGTACAATACCGTGCGCAAGAATATCTTTAATAGTATTAAAATTACTACCATCAACTTCCATACTGAAATTTGATACAGGATAACGAATTACTGAAAGCCATTGGTTCCCGACTACACCTGGATTTGCAATTACACTATCGTTACTAGCTAAATTAGAACCACTCGGTGCAGGAAACAAGGGTTGCATTTCTAAGGATGAAGTATCATTGCTTATACGCGCAGCAATGTTATGCTTGTCATCTACACTTTCATTTAAAGCGTTTAGTTTACCAGTTACAACATCAACTACCACAGACAAATTCTGCTTAAACATCTCAGGGGCCTCGCCTAATTCTGCCTTAACTACATTTAGCCAATCCTTATTCAGATAAAGAACTATATCTATCAAAATTAAGAAAAGTGCTAAAGAAAGTACCAATACTTTTAAAAAACGCTTCTTCTTCATTGAGTATTTGATTTATAAATACTACCTAAATCCGTATGCATATAAATTGTCTGTTTATCGTTGGGGATGCCTGTTTAGCATCCAGTTAAAAACAACATATGCATACAATTATAATTACTGCGTTGAATTGGACGGCTCAGCAGACGATGATGGCAATACTGACGATGT
>JAVBQZ010000092.1:0-7579 GCA_031548505.1 Bdellovibrionota bacterium
CCCCCCCCCCCCCCCCCCCCAATCGTCTTTTTAGCAGATAACGTGGATATTGGCTTCTTCAGGGGAACTTTAGATGAATTTGTTTTGCTTGTTGTCATTTTCAATAAAAACTCTTGTTTATAATAAAAATAGCGTTGCAAAGCAGTAACCGAACAAGAAATATATTTGTAAAAGTTACAAATGCTTTACTAAGGAATTAAAGTAACAGAAGTATATTTACATTCATCATTCAAGAACTGACTTCTTCATCGCACATAATATTTTTACCAAACTTTCATTTTCCTCTGTAATACGTAGGACATTTGCAATCGTCAACTTCTTAATTAATATCCCTTAGTTCTTTATTTTGAAAGGCTCAACCTTTCTTTCAATTGGTTTTTCTGCAAATCGTTTAGCGTTCCATATAGGAAGATATTTTTCGCAAAGTCTTGCCATTTCAGAAGCTGTATATTTCGGGGTTTCTGGAGAATCAGCTACCGGCTCTGGTAATGTTAAATTATATTTTTCTGGTAATACCATTATAATCAAACCTCCGTTATTATTTTATAATATAGTTCAAGAGTTGCGTATTTTATGCAAAGTTCTTGAAGCTCTGATTTTGAAATCTTCACCTTATCCGCTTTAAGAAGTGATATTAGGTCTGTATAGTCTTTACTAAACCTTTCAGGTAAAAAACGCTTGAGGGCATGTAATTTTAACATAATCAAATGCTCTGGCGAAATAACTTGCACTTCGGCAAGGTCTATATTCCCTTTTTTTGCATCATCGTATATTTTTTCAAATGTATTATTATCTATATACATTAGGTCAATCGGCCAAGTACCAAGTTCAGCTCTATATCTTGCGAAAACATTATCATTTTGACTATCTTTGTAATTGAGTTTTAAAAGAAGATTATGCCATTTATCTTTATCTGATAATCTGACCAGCAAATCAATATCACCAGTTTGTCTGCTTATTCCATAATAATTGACTGCATGCCCACCAATAAGCACAAAAGGCATGTCTTTATCTTCTACATATAAACTTATTGACCTTAGAACTTCCATATTTTTTGTCACTCCTTTACTATTAAAAAACAATTAGCGATCTATTACTTCATTGCAGACAATTCTTTCACTAAAGTTTCATTTTCTTCTTTCGTGCCGACTGTAATACGTAGGGCATTTGCAATCGTCAACTTCTTAACTAATATGCCTTTCGTTATTAAATAATCAAAAACCTTTTGACTATCATTTGCGACTACCAAAAGGAAATTGGCACGCGTATTATAAACCTTATTAAATATCGGCATTTCAGATAAGCGAACAAATAAACGATTCCTCTGTTCAATAGTTTCAGTAATCCGCGCACGCGTACGTTCTAATCCGGTAGACGATAATGCCTGTCTAGCAATTTTTGAACAAGGAATCGGAATTGGACATTCGTGGATAACCTTTTTTAAAATATCTATAATTTCTTTTGAAGCAATTGTTACGCCAAGACGTAAACCAGCCATGGCAAACGCTTTTGACATAGTGCGCAAGACAACTACATTAGAGTATTTTTTTAATAGGGTTAAAGCGGACTGCGCTTGTGCAAATTCAATATATGCTTCATCTATAACGACAAGTGCTTTTCGCGCATAATTTTCGCAAATCGCTTCAATTTGTTTCAATGGAATTACCGTGCCGGTGGAGCTATTAGGCGTACAAAGGAAAAGGATTTTTATTTTCTTTTCTACATTCGTTTGCGCTAAATTTATTGCATCAATATTAAGTTTAAAATCAGTATCTAGTGGAATTGAAATTATCTCAGCACCACGTATTTTTGCAAAAGTTGAATAGTTATTAAATGTCGGCGGAGTACTAACAATAGCATCTTGAAACGGAATACAAAATGCAGAAATTAATAGATCGATCACTTCATCAGCACCCCTACTTATTAAAATCTGTTCTTCAGGAAAATTATATAACTTTGCAAATAAGGCTCGTAGCTTTAATGGTTGCGGTTCGGGATAACGATTATAACCGTCTGTATTATCACTAAATGGCGAATATGGACTTTCATTTGCGTCAAGCAAACAAAGATTTCTATCTGTAAATTTGTCTCGCGGCATGCTGTAAGCAACTAAATCTAAAATTTCAGGCCGCACGATTTCTTTTATCCAAGACATAGTAATTTAGTTTACAATTTGCAGTGCATTAAACATAAACTGTTTCTATATTCGCACCTAATTTATTTAATCGTTCTGCAAAACTCTTATAACCTCTATTAATATTATAAACATCATGCAAAATTGACACACCGGGCGCAGCAAGCATTGCTAGCAACAAAACCATGCTTGGACGCAACGCAGGTGGTGCAACAATATCCGCGGCATGCCAATCTGTTGGTCCGGAAATATAAACCCGGTGCGGATCAAGCATTTCGACATTTACCCCAAGCGAACTAAGACTAGTAAAATAAATCGCTCGATTTTCATACGCCCAATCATGAATCATCGTGCGCCCATTAGAAATAGCGGCAATCAGACCAAAAAACGGCAAATTATCCATGTTAATGCCAGGAAAGGGCAAAGCGTGAATTTTATCTTTCGGAGCGATTAATTTACTTTTGCAAATTTGTAAATCGACTAAACGTGTCTTCCCATTTAGTGAGGCATACTCAGTACTAATCTGATAATTCAATCCCATCGTTTCAAGTACTGCAAGCTCTAACTCCATAAATTCAATTGGTACACGCTTAATCTTTAAATCGCTACCGGTAACAATTGCCGCTGATACCAACGTCATTGCCTCTATCGGATCTTCCGAAATGGAATATTCAACGTCAGCACTAATTTCCTTCAAACCACGAATTTTTAAGATTGTCGTCCCAATTCCTTCAATCTGCACACCTAATTTTTGCAGAAAGAAACAAACATCCTGCACCATATAATTCGGACTAGCATTACGAATTACTATCTCATCATCGCGAAGTGCAGCAGCCATAATCACATTTTCGGTCACAGTATCACCACGTTCAGTTAAGACAATTGGATTATTTACCTTAAGTTTCTTGGTTGTCGCTATATAATTACTTTTTTCAACTTCAATATTTAAACCAAAACATTTTAATGCTTTTAAATGCGGTTCGACTGTGCGCACACCAAGCGCACAACCACCGGAAAGAGGAAGACTAAATTTGGAATATTGATTTAATAATGGCCCAAGAAACATTAAAATAGAGCGTGTTCTACACGCCGCTGTTACATCAATCTTATCTAGTTTCAATTCAGGCGGGCGAATAATTTCTAGATCTGTTTCACTTAACCAACGGCACGTAACCCCAATACTTGTTAAAACTTCAATAATACGAAAAACCTCCTCAATACGCGCAACATTTCGCAATGTTGTTTTTCCAATATTCAAAAGAGATGCGCAAAGTAAACCAACTGCACCATTCTTAGATGGATTAACCGCGATTTCACCACGTAGCTTTGTCGGCCCGACAATGCGAAAATCTACTTTACCAACGCTATTAAATGGAAGAATATCTTGATTAAGAATGTTTGAGATTTCTGTGAGCTGTTCAACATTAAGATTATATTGCCCTTGCTCAATCTGAATAACATCATTTTCAGATAAATTAATATTTTTCGCAAACTGCGTTTGAGTCAAACCTTTTCTCTTTCGTGCCTCAGTAATAACTTTGCCAATTTTTAATTTATAGTCGTTCATAATTATGTAATCAGTAATTGATTTTCCCAGTATTTAAATTTTTATCTTAAATAACAACTGTGCGGATTATACGTAATGCACAATTTACAATTCACAGTGCACAATTCCCAACTTTTCCCCTCAATATGACAGATTGGGCAATAACTGTGAATTGCAATTTAGACTTTCTGCGGAAGTCCAAATCCCTCTTTTAGCCTAAGCTAATCTTTACGGACGACTCAATACAAACGGCCCACTCTTAGTTATTGCAACTGTATGTTCAAAATGCGCAGCTAATTTTTTATCAAGCGTACTAACCGACCAACCATCGCTAAGTGACATAGTTTGGTAAGTCCCCTCAGTAATCATTGGTTCAATTGCAATCACCAAGCCTTCACGCAAAACCCGCCCCTGACCTTTTTTACCGAAATTAGGAACATGTGGCGGCTCATGCATAACTTTTCCAATACCGTGCCCAACATATTCACGTACCACACCATAACCTTCGCTTTCCGCTAATGTCTGCACAGCATAGCCAATATCACCAATGCGATTGCCAATAAGGCATTGCGCAATCGCATTTTCTAAACATAGTTTTGTTGTTTCCATTAATTTATCTGCAACCGTACTCACCTTGCCTATTGCAAAGGTTATCGCAGAATCACCACAATAACCACCTATCTTACAACCACAATCAACACTAACAATGTCTCCTTCTTTCAAGGGCGTTTTATCTGGGATACCATGTACTATGATTTCATTTTTTGACGCACAAATCGTTGCCGGGAATGGCGACATTTTACTACCTGCCGGAACATAATTTAAAAATGTTGGTACCGCACCGGCATTCTTTATTATCTCAAACGCTTTTCTGTCCATATCGGCTGTCGTAATTCCAACTGCCGCCATTTCTTTTACCGCCTGTAGCGCTTCAAATACAATCATATTTGCTACGCGCATTTTATTAATTTGGTCAGATGTTTTATATTCGATTTCTAATGACATTACGATAACACATTAATAAGTCGCTTTTGAACTTCTTCAACATCTGCATTACCATCAACACAAATTAAGGCGCCTTTATTTTTGTAATAATCAATTAATGGTTCAGTTAATTCTTTGTAGACCTTCAATCGATTTTTCTGAACTTCAATCGTATCGTCAACACGATTTTCGCCACTATTACGTCTATTTTCAAGACGTGCTAGTAAATTTTCTTCTGAAATTTCAAAGCTAACCGCTTGAGGCAATGTAATATTTTTTGCTGTAAATAGTTCATCCAATGCAATTGCTTGTTTCAGAGTTCGCGGGAAACCATCTAAGATATAGCCGTTAGCACAATCATCTTCAGCAATTCGCTTTTCAACCAAACGCACGAGCAAACCATCGGGGGCGAGCTCACCTTTTTCAACAATAGGTTTTAACTCTAAACCAAGTTCAGAACCTTTTGCAATTTCCTCACGTAAAATTGCACCAGTGCTAATGTGTACGAGATTATTATTTTTTGCAAAAATCGCAGCCTGTGTTCCTTTACCGACACCAGGTGCACCAAGAAAAATTAAACGAAACATAAATTTAAATTTAATAAGAATTAATAATAGTGGTTTTAATAGACCTTCTGCGAGAAGGGCGAACCTATGCTTTCGCAGAAAGTTTTAATCTGAGATTAAAGATTCTAGGCTTAGAATCCAAATGGCTTTAACAAGAAAATTTCTGTTTTGTCTAAGATTATTTAGGCTATATTTTTATTACGTCTAATCGCATCGCAAAATAAGTAAGAAAAAATAGGGACGCCAAGTAGTAATCCCCATATGCTAAAAAGCTTACCACAAATAGTAAGAATAATTAGAACGATCACTGGGTTCAATTTTAAATGCGAACCGTAAATACGAGGATTTAAAATATACGTTTCAATTAAATGAATTATAGTAATTAAAAGTACTGTCCAAACTATACCGATAACTCCATCAACCTGAACAACAGATAAACAAATCGGAATTGAACTTACGATAACACCAACTACCGGAATAAAACTGCACGCAAAAACGATTACTGACAGAAACGCAGCTTTATGTGTTAAACCTAAAACAACTAAACCTAAAAATGTCAAAAAGGTATTACAGATTGCAATATAAAATTGCGCTCGGAGGGCGCTCCCCAACGTATTACAAAAATTTCTAATACTATCAGCAACCTCCACATATATAAACTCTAATTTTGTATTTTTTAAATTCGTCACCTGCTTCTTCAAACTTGGCAAATCAAGCATTATTAAAAACGAAAACAGCAATGACAAAAGGAAAGAACTGATCATAGAAAACACAGTCACACTGGCAATTCGCAATGTTTTAACCGCTTGTTTAAACTCATTGCCTGTAACAGCATTACCAGCATTTCTTTCTTTATTAAAAAAACCAAGTAGATTTAAGGTCTGCGATTCTCTAAAATTAAATTTTGTATTCTTATCAATTATAACTAATTCATCATCATACACGTCTTCCGCGACATTTTTCTTCCCCTTGCTATTAGTATTTTTACCATTCTTTAAATCATCAACAATTTTTGCATCAAAGGTAGGAAAGAAATCTTGTAAAACCGGATATTGCTCGCGCAACCTTAGAGCTTCCTTATCCAAGTTAGCAATATGCACAGGCAATTCTTTTACAAATGCATTGCATTGCTTTATAAATTGTGGGGTAATATAAAAAACAGCCGAAATAATTATAGACCAGAAAACAAGGGTAACCAAAAGTACGCGTGCAAGACGATTTGCAATTTTCCCTTTTAAACTATCAACTAAACCAGATTGTAAGTAACTGAATACAAATGTTAAGAAAAACAAGAGTGCGAAAGAACGCAAATAATAAAATAAAGAAAAAATTAGAGCCCAAACAAATGTTTTGGAAACCAATGATAAAGCCCGTGTAATTTTTTTATTTTCAAGAATTATTTTTGACATACAGGTTTACAAACTTAAAAATTTTGATTCAACCTCCCTTAACCGCGATTACTATTTTCATAGAAAAAGTAACAAACCAACACCAAGTATTATCCGATAATATGCAAATGGAGTAAGTGACCATTTGTTTAAAATCGCGATCATAAATTTTATCGCGATAACGGCAAAGATAAATGATACAATAAAACCAAGTATAAATGTTGGGAGCAAACTTACATCAATACTAGCCCACGACTTATAGCCATCATACAATGTCGCTGCGCACATAATTGGTACTGCAACTAAAAACGAAAATTCTGCAGCAACAACTCGCGAAACGCCAAAAAACATTGCACCACAAATTGTACTAGCTGAGCGCGACATACCAGGCCACAATGACAGACATTGGAATAACCCAACAGCAAATGCTTGTTTATTAGTTAAATCGTCTAAAGTTGTTGTAATATTTAGCGATTTATCAGGGCCTTTATTAGAACGTTTCATTTTATGTCTAACAAACCATTCAGCGATTAACATCATAACTGCACCAGCTATTAGCGCAATTGCCACTGTTTTTGGAACAAATAAATTTTCTTTAATCGCACTACCGAAAAATAATCCAAATAAACATGCAGGAATACAAGCAATGACTATCTTTATTATACCATTTAAGCCCTGAAAACTGTGTTTATCCTTATTATTTAGATGCAAAAAACCGACAAATCTTTTCCAATATAAGCAAACTACTGCTAAAATCGCCCCTAATTGAATAAAAACCTCAAAAAAGTGCCCCTCATCTGCTTGAAATTTTATAAAATTCGCAGCGATAATTAAATGCCCCGTGCTAGACACAGGCAAAAACTCAGTCACCCCCTCAACAATGCCCATTATAACAGTTGAAATTGTTTGTGAAAATTCAATCATAAAGCTCAATGCGCAAGTCACAATTCACAATGCACAA
>JAVBQZ010000076.1:0-6057 GCA_031548505.1 Bdellovibrionota bacterium
TGATAATAAAATAAATGGATAAAAATTTAAAACTTGCCATTGTTGGTGCGACTGGTTTGGTTGGTCGTGAAATTATTTCCGTTTTGCAGGAACGTAGGTTCGATGTTTTGCCGGATAATTTAATTTTGTTAGCGAGTGGAAATAATGCCGGCGAGACATTAGAATTTAATGGTGAAGAAGTTGAAACGACTAAATTAGAAAAAACTTCATTTACCGGTGTGGATGTTGCAATTTTTGCGGTGAATGAAGATGTTTCTGCTAAATTTCTCCCTTACGCCATTGATGCAGGTGCGTTTGTAATTGATTTATCATCTAAATTCCGTCTTGATAAAAATGCAATCTTAGCTGTCCCGGAAGTTAATGCCGAACAAATAAGAAAATCTACCAAAGAACAAATATTAGTTTCTCCAAATAGTGCAGTGGTGCAGTTGTCTGCCGTTTTAAAGCCAATTTTGGATAATTTTGGTTTAAAACGAGTTGTAGTTTCTGCGCTGTTATCTGCCTCTTCGCGTGGGAAATTTGCGATGGATGAACTTTGGGAACAGACATGCAAATTATATAATCAAGAAGATATCGGGATACATAGATTCCCACATCAGATTGCTTTCAACTTAATTCCGCAGACTGGTGAATTTATTGAAGGCGGTTTAACACAAGATGAACAGGAAATTATAGACGAAACGAGGCTGATTCTTGGCGTTGCTGATTTGAATATTTTTGCGACAGCAGTTCAAGTTCCGGTTTTTTCTTGTTGTTCTGAAACTGTGAATATTGAAACAGATAAAGATTTTAATATTGATGAATTAGAAACGCTTTTACGTGAAAGTCCAGGCATTATGATTTTAGATGATCCTGAAAAGAAACAATATCCAATACCTGTAGATGTTGCCGGCTCTAGTGTGATATTCGTTGGACGTATCAAACGTGATATCCAATTGTCTAATGTAGTTAGTTTGTGGATTGTTGCTGATAACTTATTGAAAGGTGCAGCAGTAAATGCAGTTCAAATTGCTGAATTGGTTATCGAAAAAATATAAATTACATGCCGTCCTGTTTCTGTCTGCTACAGTTGTATCTGTCAAATTATGAGAATCCTTTTAACCCTTGAATATAATGGTTCGGCATTTTCTGGTTGGCAGAAGCAAGATAATTTGCTTACCGTTCAAGGCGAGTTGGAGCGAGCGGTAAATTTGTACTTTGCCTCATTAGAAAAAAAATATTCTGCTGCAATATTAGTGGAGGATATTGTTGTTCAGGGCAGTGGTCGTACAGATGCCGGGGTTCACGCGCTTGGGCAAACGGCAGATTTTACAATTCCTGATGCTATTTTTAATGGTATAGAAAATTCTAATATATTTCTTAACAAATTATCTTCCTCGCTTAATGGTATTTCAAATAAAAATGTGAAAATTGTTAATGCACGATTTGTTTCTAATGATTTTCACGCAAGGATGACTCCACATAATAAATGTTATTTATACAAATTAAAATTAAGTTTTGCGCGCCCTGTTCTAGATGATGGTTTCGTTTGGTGTGTTGGTAATAAATTGGATTTAAGGGCGATGATTGAATGTGCACATTTATTTAAGGGCCAGTATGATTTTTCAGCTTTTCGGGCGAGTGATTGTAATGCTAAAACAACAGTTCGTACAATTAAACAAAGTGAGTTAGTACGAGGTAGTGGTGATATTTTGGAATATTTTATTGTCGGAAGTGGTTTTCTAAAACAGATGGTACGAATTATTGTAGGCACGTTGGTTGATGTTGGGTTAGGCAAAATATCGCTTGCGGATGTGAAAAATTTATTAGAAAATGGAAATAAACTTACTCGTGACTCAGCGGGTCAAACTGCGCCGCCTCAAGGCTTATATTTAAATTGGGTAAATTACTTATAGTTATGAAAAAATTAATATTACTTTTTATTTTATTGTCGAATTATATTTTTATTCCGTTGGTAATAAATGTCGCCAATGCCGATGAAGTCAAAACCCAAAGCTCTGATTCATCAAAAAATTCTTTTGCGCCATTTGAGAAAGATAAAAATGCTCCTATAAGAATTACCTCTGATTCAGTTCGTGTTGATAATAATAAGCGTTTATTTGAATATATTGGTAATGTTGTGGTTACTCGTTCTGACCTAATTTTAAAATCAAATACAATGTCAGGTAAATATAATGAAGGGAATAAATTAGAAGTAATAATCAGTGATGGTAATGTAACTATTAAACGTGGCATTGATTTAACTGCAAAAGCAAATCGTGCCGAATATGATGTTGAAAAAAATATTATTACTTTAATTGGTTCACCTGAAATAATAGACAAGCAAAATAAATTGATGGCAGATAAAATTACTTTTTATGTGAATGAAAATCGTAGCGTGGCGGATGGAAATGTTCGTGTTGATTTCGTAGGTACTAAATAGATGAAAAATGTAAAAGCACAAAACGCTTGGCTATTGATGACCATAGGGACGATTGTAGAATATCAACAGAATGGGAAAAACATTCTTGGCTTGATTCAAAGTACGGCTAAAGATAAATTTGAAATTTTTAATGAAACAGGCGCAAGTGTATTTTTGCCGGCTACTCGTTTGTTTTCGGTGGGAAATGCTGAACAAGTCGCAAAAGAATTAAACAAGACATTGACTACGAGTGCAGAGAAAATATTTCTTTTGAAAGAGATTAATGAGCGAGCAGATAATATTCAAAAAGATTTAAATATTGAACAAGTTTATGAGCTGTTAGTTGAAGACAATAATCAGGCAGTCGACGAAGCAACCATTTGTGAATTATTTTTTTCAGAATTAGATATTTATAAAAAATTAGCAGTCCATCACTTGTTATTAGACGATAACGTTTTTTTTAAACGTGATAAAAGTGGTTTATTATTTGAACCACGTAGCGCAGATGTTATTGAAGAATTAAAGAAAAAACAAATTGTTGAAGAGAAGAAAAGGCAATTACGAGAAAAGTTAGTTGAGGCGATTATAAGCATTTTATCGGGTAAAAAAGTGGTATTGCCTGATGAAGTTACATTGCTTGAACAATATTCAGCACTGGGAAGTAAAGCCTTTGGTTACAAAAATGCTATTTCGATTTTAGAAGAAGTTCAAAAACGTGCCAAAATCACTTTGAGTGGTCGTAATGAAGAGAAAGCATTTGCGCTATTAGTTAAGGTTGGTCATTTCCATAAAGATGAGAATCTAGCCCTTTATAAAGTCGGTCGTTATACAAAATTTGACGCTGAACTTGAGGCGCAGGCAACTGAGCTCGTGCAGAATTACGATTCATATTTTGCTGGTATTGATTTTGTTGATTTAACTGATCTTGAAATTTTTAGTATAGATAGTGCAACAACAAAAGATATTGATGACGCCTTGTCTTTTGAGATGCTTGATAATGGGCAATATCGTGTGGGTATTCATATCACAGATGTAGCTGATTTATTTGAGCCAAATACTGATTTATTTAAAGAAGCAATGTTTCGAGCAAGTTCTTTATATTTCCCGGAACAAAAAGTTCACATGTTGCCTCAGGTCTTATCTGAAAAAGCCTGTAGTTTGGTTGAGGGACAACAGCGTTTTGCGATGAGTTTCTTTTTATATTTGGATACTGATTTTAATGTACTCAAACGAGATATTCAAGGGACTAAAATTATAGTAAAAACGCGCTTTGATTATGATTTTATTGATGAAAAATTAAAAAATTCGAATTTAGATGATGTCTTTACAAAACTATATAAAATTGCGCGTAAATTTGAAAATGATAGAATGAACGCTGGTGCTGTGACCTTTCAGCGCAATGAGATATTACCAGTAATTTTACCAGATGGAAAAATTGCTTTGGAAAAGAATGTTGATGATACACCAGCACGGAAACTTGTAAGTGAATTAATGGTGGCTGCTAACATGGCGGCTGCATTATTTGCAAAAGAAAATAGTCTCCCAATTATTTATCGTAGTCAAGAAGCTCCGGAAGTTAATCCGAAAACTCTAGCTCTTGATATTCCGGAAGGTGTGGCTAGAAACTTTTTGCAGTGTGCAGTTATGAAAAAATCTTTAACTGGAATTGTGCCGCAATCACATAGTGGACTTGGTGTGCAAGCTTATTCGCAATTGACATCGCCGATCAGGCGCGCAGGTGATTTATTAAATCAAAAGCAGATTTTCAACTTTATTAGAAAACGTGAACAGTTTTTTACAGCGAATGCTTTATCGAGTTTAGCTGAGCAGATAGATGAAAGTTTACAAGAAGCGCGTTTGTTGCAACGGGAAAGGAATCGCTACTGGTTGTTAAAGTATATAATTCAGGAAAAGTGGACTGAGCTGGACGGAACTGTTTTAAAAACAGAAGGTGTACGCAACCCACTTGTTGAATTGGATACCTTACATTTAATTTGGAATTTTGATCCATTGCCATCCCAGAAGGCAGGTGGAAGTTTCTTAAATAAACCAGGTGATCGTGTGCGACTACGAATTAAAAAAATTGACCCAGATACTTTAGTAATGCGTCTGAGTGAGATCTAGCAATTTCAAAAAATCGGTAAAACCCAGGTAATAGGAGCGTATATTTATTGTTTTTATAAAATTCCGAGTAATTTCATAAAATGTCACATTTTAGAAAAACTTAGTATAACATCGCTGTTGATAAGTTATTTTTAGTTTATTCTGGTTTTCTATTGACTAAAATAGTTGTTTTACTATAGGGGCGCGCCTCACTTTTTTAGGGTGGTAGTCTAACTGCTTTGGTCAGTTTTAGTTTTAAATCTACGGTTCGCGAATTATCTTTGTCTGAAGTTTAATCGTCCTGTTTTTTAGACAATAAATTAAGAAATAAAAGTCGTTAAAGATATTTTTAAAGTGCCTTTTGGTGTGCGGGGGCTTTTGTGCTCGCGTGCTAAATTTGGTGTTTACCTACTTATATTTTATTTTAATAAAGGAAATTATTTATGAGATTATGGTCAAATGGAAGTATTCCAACACTTGCGAATTTTAATCCAGAGAAGCGTCTTCTTGCAGCTGTATTGCAACGTGCGATCACGGACTATATTGAAGGTGTAGGAGATACGCATGCTTCGGCTAAAAATTGGCTATATAATCAGGATAATAATACAGCTAATTTTGGGTTTTCGTATATTTGCGAAGCACTTGATTTCCATAAAGATACGTTGCGTAAGGCGGTTCGTAGGCAGTATGAAGTTGCGCAAAATATTAGCGGATTGAAGCCTGTTCCTAAGAAAGCTGAGAATCCTCTTGAATTGATGTAAAAATAAGTATAGGGGGCACCCCTAGTTTTTTTTCATGTATCACTTTTAATTCAAATGGTCATGTTTTGCCGAATGTGGCGGATTTGAATTGATTATTGAAATGGGCCTTCTTTGAAAGGTTTATTTTATTTTTTATTAATAATTACTTGGGTGAAATGTATTATGGCAAAAATATTCGTAGCAAATTTCAATTTTGCAATTACAGAAGACAAATTAAAAGAATTTTTCTCGAAAGTAGGTGAGGTTCTTAGTGTTAAAATCATGACCGAACCAAATGGTGGGAAGTCGCGTGGTTTTGGTTTTGTGGAGTTTGCAACGGCTGAGGAAGCAAAAAAAGCGGTTGATGATTTAAATGGTGCAAATTTTGACGGCCGTACTATTAAGGTTAGTGAAGACAATAGTAAACAATCAGGCGGGCAGGCATCGCGTAAACAAAATAATAATTCTCAGAATCGCGGTTCAAGTAATTATTCAGGTCGTAGTACCAATTCTGCATTTATTAAGCAACAAGTCAACCAGCAGGCGATGGGATATTTTAAAGCTCAACCGCTTGACTTGGGTTTGAAGAAAAAACGTCGACAAGATCCTTTTGTTGAGGATCCAACTCTAAAAATTGATTACAAAAATCCAAAAGTGCTTTCTCGCTTTATGAGTGAACGTGGCAAAATTCTTTCACGCAGAATGACTGGCTTAACAGCATCAAATCAACGTTTGCTTACAGTCGCAATTCGTAGGGCACAACAACTTGCCTTGCTTCCAATTGTAAATAATTAAGTAGATATATGGGGGGGG
>JAVBQZ010000051.1:0-8809 GCA_031548505.1 Bdellovibrionota bacterium
CCCCCCCACACCACCCCCCCCCCCCCCCCCCGCCCCCTCACCCACCCCCCCCCCCCCACCCCCCCCCCCGCGCGCCCCCCTTAAGTGGACTAAAACTCCTATAAAGATTACAATCTGTATTAACTTTTAGGGATAAGTAAAACTTCATACCTTGTTAAGGTTAATGAGACTTTTGCAAGTACTTCAGTGTATATATAGAGTTCGTGTTTCAGAAGTATTTTGAGCGGATACCTTTGTGATTAGTTTTTGTTGTGAAATAATTTTGATAAACTGTGGAAACATATTTTGTTGAGATTATTTCCTGTTACGGAGAGCGAAATTAAATCATAGAAGTATTTTCTCTAAAGTTTTTTTTAACAGTCAAAGTATTGCATTGCGCATTAACTTTGTTTTTTACTGTTAAACTGGTTTTCACAAACACAGGACTTCGCGAAAGCGATGAACTAAAATGGGTAGAAGATTATTTAGGAGATTACGTGCTCCAATCAGTATGCAAATTGAAGTTACATCGGCGTGTAATTGTAAGTGTGTGCATTGCTATAATTATTGGCGAGACAAAAGTGAGCTCGCATTAATTGGCAATTCACCCCCGGCAAACATGACGATAGATACTGCAAAGCGCGTACTTGAACAGTGTGTAGAAAACGAACTTTTTGATATTGTTCTTACTGGTGGCGAACCGTTTCTCAACTTTCCTATTATGAAATGGTTAGCAGAAGAATTCATTAGGAACAAAATTAAAGTGTCAATTAATTCAAATCTAACGCTTATCACAGATGAGCAAGCAGATTGGTTAACTGGCTCAGGAGTTCGAGGAGTGCTAACATCAGTGCTTGGGCATAATGCAGAGATTCATGATAAAATTACATCTGCAAATGGATCTTTTGATGCGACAATGCATGGGATTGATAAATTATTGAAACATGATTTTTATCCCAGTGTAAATTGTGTCGTATCAAAGTTGAATTTCCAATATATCAAAGATATATATAGGAACCTTGCTAACAAAGGTATTAAGATGATTGCTATGACTCCAGTCATTATACCTACTTATTGTAGCGATTCATCCTGGTTAGCAATAACTAGAGACAATTTAGTACAATGCTTAAATATTGCACTGGCAATGAAAGAAGAATTAAATGTTACAATTGATTCTTTATCTTCTTTGCCTATTTGTTCGCTAGATGGCGTAAGTGATATTAAGTATTTCAGTAGACGACATTGCGGGATTGGAAGGACTCAATTAGTATGTTCTGCTGATGGTACTACTAGAGCATGTCCAAATTTTGATGTTCCAGAAGGTAATTTACTGTATGAGTCATTGCAGAAAATCTGGACACGATATGAAAATTGGAATGATGCATCTCTCCTTCCTGAAATATGTCGTGACTGTAAATTATTCGGTTTATGTACTGGTGGCTGTAGAATGGCAGCAAAATCGTATTCTGGAAACCATTGTTCTCCAGATCCTCGCCTATCTATTGAACAGATAGAGAGAGTATATAAACAATTGCTTGCTCAAACACAAAGCAATACGGTTAATACAACTGATAATTTTTTGGTAAAAGATTATCGGTTGAGGCGCGAGGATTTCGGTGCTGTTATGGCTGCAGGCGATGGGTATATTGATGTAAGTTTTGTAGCAAGCGAAACAATTGATGTGCTCTCGTCTTTTGAAGTTGGTAGAACATATTCGGTTAATGATGTGATGTTAAATTACTCTGAGGAGAGCAAACTCGCTTTTCTCACAGGGATGTCGCGTCATAAAGTTATTGAATTTGTTTAGTTTGAGTTTTTACTTTAACTGCTGCGGGTCAGCATGAGAGGGGGTGATGAAAGTGAGAGATACTATGCGTTGGTTTCTGTCTGATGTTTTGGAGGAAAATGTAAATTTCTTCCAAAATACGCAACACAGCTATGATTGCAATGCATGTTACAATTGCGACAATTGTGATAGTGATCATGGCGGACAAAACGATTGCAATAAGTGCTAAATATCACTTATTTGTACCGTTTGATTTTCCTTTTGCTAATTTTCAGGTTAAAAATTAGCATTTCCAAAATAGTCTATTACATTACCGTACGCACCGCTTGAGCGATAATAAGCGTGAAATGATTGCGTTGCTTTCTGTCTTAATGTTTTGAAACGTATTATATAAAATTTTATCAAGATATTGGTCAAGAATATCTTGCTTTGGTTGGTTTGTGATTACGATCAGACCATGAATAAGGTTTTGCCTTTTGTAGATTTTGGCTCATAAAATCTACATTATTTATTTTTTTAACTTTCTAAATAAATGGAAAATAAATGTGATTTAAAAGTATTGCCTGAAAATATGCATAATATTGCATATTTTTCAGATTTTAGAATTATACATACTGAATCTTTAACTGTTAATACTTTGAGCGATATCGCTAGAGTAGTTAATTTAAATTTGAAGAGAATAAAACAATTTTTCGATTTATATGATGTAAAGTTTCCTGTTTACGTTTTTGAGAGCAGAGAAATTTATCATAACTTTATATTTGGGAAACAGGGAGAACCTTGGATGGTTGGGAGTTCTTTTAATGATTCGGTAGCAATAATAGACCCGGGTAAGATAGAAAAGGATACGGGGCATAATTATGAACAGATGCTACAAGTTCTTGTCCATGAAATAACACATCTTTTTACATTTTGGAGAGGCAATAATAAGAAAAAAAGATATATGACCGAAGGTATTGCCGCTTACATTGCGGGGCAATTTGGAGATAAGCGTGCTGAAACGGTTAAGAAATCTTTAACGGACATTGATTATTTTGCAGAAGAAATTTTCAAAGGAAGTTATGATTCTGTAAGATTTGGGAATGAATTATATGGATATCCACTTTCTTGGACTATTATAGATTATATCATAAAAACATTCGGAGATGACCCATTAAAAGAATATTTTCGCTCAAGAGAATATAATCCATTTAAATTTATAAAAGTTGATTTTGATGAATTTATTGAAAATTGGAAGCAGTATTTACGAGATAGTTTTGGGGAATGTGCGGGAGTAGATAAAATTAATGATACTAAAAATATGAAAGCGAAATAGTAATAATTACGTTTTCAAAATATAAGTGTAGAAGAGAAAATTTTATATGTTTATGAAATATCTTTTAATAATAATTAAAAGATATAAGGTTTTGTAAAACTTTTTTTTGGGAGAGGTAACTATGTCAATATTACATTGTAATGGTGTTGATTTCGAAACTTTAAATATTAATCAAAATCTTCGCATTGTTATGCAGAAAGAGTTTGTCCCTATATTTAGAGTAGAGATTTTACATAAAATGATAGAAAAAATAATCCTTAATATTAAAAGAGTTTTGAGTGTCTTGATTTATTATCCCTGCGAGCCAATATTTACTTTTTATGTGATTCAAAACGGCGAATTGTTTCAACAATTCTCGGGTCAATCATTTACAAAAGGTATTTGTGGTTTAAAAGGGAATCCGACAGCATTGCTAATTGATACCGAGAGTTTTTTCTCACAATATGTAAAAACGTCGGATATAGGATTGGTTCATGAGCTCGCTCACATTATTCACGGATATTTTTTCAGTAATCTATTTCCTATTTCAGAAGGGTTTGCCGAAGTATTTCCATATTATATACTTGATATGGAAGATGATGATGAGTTGCACAAGTATGTTTTGCGCAAACTATCAATTGGTGAAATTCTAACTATTCAGGAAATACGAAACGAAGGAATGTTTGCCAAGCTAGAGGGCATTAAATTCCCTGTCCAATATATGAAGTCATATATTTCAATGTATTTGTTCATGCGCGGTTATTTTTTCCGTTTAGAAAATTTGTATAACATAAACAAATTTGATGCTTTGAATTTGTTATTATCTGAATTTCGGGAAGTTGACAAATTATCAACCTTTGAAGCTAAAATGAATTATGTTGCTAGTCTGATAGATTTGCCAAATAATGATTTTATGTATTCAAAAGAGATTCAGATGCAAGCGTTAGCTAATATTTTCTGAGTTATCACTAATTTACCTTAGTGATAGGCAATCTGAATATTTACAATGTATATGTATTGTTCCAAGGTTTTGTTTTTTTTGTAGATTTTTTGGCTTAAAAAATCTACATTTTTTTATCTGGCTTATAGTTCTGCTTTTGAATTAATTTATTTTAGAAAAATTACTTGTGAGGCATAAACTTAAAGGTTTTTCTTTTAAAGGAGGTTTTTATGTTGGTAAAATCTAATAGCCTTGCTGCCCTTATGTGGCTTGTTAGTGATTTTTCCAATTCGGAGAAAGTTCAAGCAGATGTTGCAAATGCGATTGAGCAGGCACAACTTGTTATTGAAAATCGCAGTAGAATTGGAAGTAGTGTTGAAGCATTAGATGAAGCTATTAATAATTTACTTAATGCTTCGTCAAAGGAAGAAATTCTGCAATATTATTGGCAACTAAAATTGTTATTTAACCGCTATCTTTAGTTGCTTCGCAGGACAAATATTAGCGACTGTTTTAACAGATGGTCGCTAATATTTATTTTTTTAGCATAATGTTTTTGATTATGCCTCGCAGATTTTTTTCATACTTAATTCGCACTTTGGTATTGAAGATACAATTTAGATTTTTTAGCTGGCTTTTAGGTGGTGTGAGGTTCTTTTTATGACCTTTTTATAATAACTATGGTATGAAATAGTTTTTAAAATTAATCGATTATTTATTATTTTTTACTTATTTTCCTAATATAATTTTCTTTTGCAGAAAGTTTCTCCCCTGCTAAGAGAGGGCGTACGGAATTATGGTTAATGATATAACTTTATCTCGAAATTTACGTAAGGAATAAATTATGACAAACACATTATCGAAATTCTTAGCGATTGGTATCATGACGGGAAATTCACTTGATGCTGTTGATTTGGTGTTGACGGAATTTTCTACTGACGGCTCAATGTATGACCTAATTGGACATTCCTTAGAATATCCTAAATCACTAGCTGATAATTTACGCAATTTGCGTGAAAAATTAATAGCTACGAATTATGACATCAAAAACCTATCTTCTACTGAAGAATTTATAATAACGCACGATTACTACATACAAATTGTTGCACGCGCTGCTGAAGAATTAATTGAAAAAGCAGAAAAGATCGGTATATCGAGGTTAAATATCGATGCAATCGGTTTTCACGGACAAACTTGCGGGCACAATCCACCATCCATAGCAAGAAATAAAAACGATGTTTACACGATTCAAATCGGGAATGGGCAGATGCTGGCAGATATGACGGGCATAACTGTTATTTACGATTTTCGTTCTGATGATATTTTTAATGGTGGTGAAGGTGCACCATTAGCTCCTATCCATAATTTACATATTGCTAGAGATGCAAAAACAAGGGGATTTTTCCCGGTTGCATTTTGCAATGGAGGGAATACTGGCAATATAGCGGTTATAACTAGAGACAAAACATGTCTTGGCAATACAATCGATGATAAAGTATTAGGCTGGGATGTGGGGCCATTCAATCATTTCATAGATACTCTAGTGCGTGAAGAAACTGCAGATGCTTATGATCACGATGGCAAGTATGGAAAATTAGGTACGATCAACGCTGATTTATTACGTGAAATGTTTAATAACTGCGCTGTTCAAGCTGATGGCTCAAATTTTTTCCTTACTCCGCCGCCAAAATCATCTGATCCGCAATGGTATAAATCAACTGCAAATTTAAAATCAAAAAATTTAAAATTCGAGGATCGTTTGCGAACAGTTGAATATTTCAGCGCATACATTTTTGTATATTCATTAAAATACATACCGCAAGATATGGAGTTTCCAAATCATTTTCTTGTATTTGGCGGTGGTTGGAAAAATCCTTTGGTTATGCAGGATTTTAAAGACTTACTTTCAAGTAGAGGAATAATTTTGGATGAACACAAAGTCATATTCGAAAATATTTGGGATAAAATACCACAAAGTACAAACGCTCCAGAAATTGTTTTCTCAGATGAGAAGGGATATAGTGCACAATATATGGAAGCCCGTATTTTTGCAGACATGGCTTATTGCAGAGTTATAGGTGAGCCATTTTCACTGCCTGAAACAACCGGTACAAGTAAACCTACTGTTGGTGGTATTATTCGTTATCCTCATGGAGATCAGAATAACGCTACAGCGAACTTTAAAAATTTTATTTCTTATTATGGTAGTCGTGATTTGACTCCTGATAATCCGGAAAGCCCTTACTATAACAGAGCGTGTCCGAAAAAATAAGAATTAACACGTGTTAAGCTTTTTTAATTTTGCCCGGGGAGAGTTGTTGTTTGCAAGATTCTACAAGGCCATCCACGAAAATACGTGCAGATTTTGCAAGATTCCCATTGTATCCGCAGACGAATTGCACAGGATTGAGAGGCATATCATGAACATTCAACGATACTAGATCGGTGTTATTTGTTGCATTTAGTAATTTTAAGGCTTCCTTACTGCTAATTCCAACGCCGATTGAATTCTCGACCATCGAATAGGTCATATCCGGGGCTGTAACCGGTAGTATCGTGGATAAGGATTCTTCTACTTCATTTTCTTGTTTCCATACTATATCTTTATCTTTGAGCATAATAATAGGAAGTTTAGATAACTGTTCTTTTGATATTGTGTTTGATAATCCATGTTTTTTTAGAAACTCTTTAGAGACGATGAATACCGGATGTGTTTTGTACACATTAATAATCTTTAGATTTTGATTCATAATATCTTTCACACCAATAATCATGTCCACTTGTTTTTGCTTAATTAAATCAAGATCTTTTAGTTGCGAAATCTCCAGTCTTATGTCGGGATATTTTGTATAAAATTCTTTCAAATACCCTTTAATAAGTGTTCCCGTGGAAACACCGGATAGAGCTATTTTTACAGTTTTATTATTTTCATCATTGAGCTTAGCTACGCTATTTTCAGCAATCGTAATTGATTCGACTGCATTTTTAATTTTAGGATAAATACTGTTTGCTTCATCGGTTGGCTCAACACCCTTGCTATGTGCGGTAAAAAGCTTAATGCCTAACTGGTTGCTAAGTTCTTTTATATTTTGGCTTACTGCCGTGCGCGTGATTCCAAGAATTTCGGATGCTTGTCGCATATTCTTGGTTTCGTAAACCGCAATAAAGGTCTTATAAAGATTCCAATTTGTATTACCTCTTAGCATGTCTAAAAAAGTAAATTAAAGTTCATTGATTGTCAAGGTTTACAGGACTTTTATAGAAATTAGTACTATCAAGAAAGCAGGGGACTTAAAAAACTAATATCATATTCCATTTCCATTATAAATATTAGATAATAATTCCATAAAATTATTATTTTGTTCAATTAGTTTTATTTTTCATGTTTATCCTTTTCTAATTTAACTATTTCTAAGTTTGTATTACGCGTTATGTCATAGTATTTAAAATATATTTCCGAATCGTATTTTTCGTTATTAACACAATAGTACATCATGCTCATGGTTCCGTTGTGTGTTACAATCAAGACATTATCCAAATCACTAATTTCATCTAAAAAGCTTTTAACTCTAACAAAAACATCTTCAGGTGGTTCTGCATTATATTTTCTGCGATCCTTATCAAATTTACGCCAATCGTTTTTGATCGTTTGTCTACCTTCAAGGTCGCCATAATTATATTCTCGAATCCTTGCATCAAAAATAATGTTTAATTTTAAATCCCTATTTAATATCTCTGCTGTTTCGCGAGCACGAAATAAATCAGAGGAAAAAATATGTTCGATTTTTAAGTCAGCTAATTTAGGTATCATTATTTCGGCTTGTGCTCTGCCAGTATCGTTTAAAAAAGTATCTGTTTGCCCCTGCGTTCTTTTTTCAACATTCCAATCTGTTTGTCCATGTCTGATCAAATAAATTGTATTACAATCTAACTTTTCTCTTTTACAATATTTTCCGTTTTTGCTAATTTTCATATTTGTGTTCAGGTATTTTGCAATTTAAATTTTATTTGCGTATAATACCTATGCAAAAGTTACTCAACCTTTTTCCGACTTTCGCAGAAGGTCTAGTAGTTATCATCTATACTCATAGAACATGAGTACACAATCCTTGACTAGAAAAAATGAAACAAACAATCGCAAATATTATACAAAAGAAAATTCAAGAAATATTTAATGTCGAGTTTTCTGAGAATGAAATTTTTGAAAAAATCGAAATGCCTGACAATAAACAATTTGGCGATTTTGCCTTCTCATGTTTTATTGTTTCAAAAAAGGCAAAGGCAAGTCCTACTGTAATAGCTAATAAATTGGCGGAGGTATTAACGCTAGAAAATACATTTGAAAAGGTTGAAGCGGTTAATGCTTATTTAAATATTTTTATCAATAGGCTTTCGTTCACTAAAGACGTATTAAACAAAATTCTTAATTCTAAACAAACAAATGAGCAGAGGCAAAGTAAAACAGTGCTTATTGAATTTCCATCGCCCAATACCAATAAACCACTACATTTAGGGCACGTCAGGAATATGGCTATTGGCGAATCACTCGCTCGAATTTTAGAATTAACCGGTAATAAAGTAATTCGATTAAACTTAATTAATGATCGTGGTATTCACATTTGCAAATCAATGCTTGCTTATCAAAAATTAGGTGAAAATAAAGAGCCGGATAAAAAGCTGGATCACTTTGTCGGAGATTACTATGTAATGTTTAACAAATTAGCTAAAGAAGATGATAGCTATAATAAAGAAGCTCAAGAAATGTTAGTTAAGTGGGAACAGGGGGATACAGATATACGAGCATTATGGA
>JAVBQZ010000078.1:0-10603 GCA_031548505.1 Bdellovibrionota bacterium
TGAATACAGGGCTTGTGCGATCGCAATGAGAATTCCAAGCGCAACCAGAACTCCTACGACAAGACGCTTATCCAACTTACGATTTACTTTTAAAACTTTATGATGCTTAGCCATAACATTACGTATATCAATTTCAGCCTGTGTTGCACGTTTAGCAATTGACTGCATATATGATGTATGTCGTTGTTCAAACAATATATCATCTTGTTCTTGATTTTGCGATTGATTTTTGTTTTCGAATTCAAGCGCAGAACCTTTTGGTAATTCCGGTCTAAAATGCGAGCTTACATTACGAGGCAAGTACTCACTCATTGTAACGGCAATTGTTGGTTTCGCTTTACGTGGCAAAACCCGATGTGGACGTTGAGCATACTGCTTGTCATCATCAACCGTTTCTGTTGATATTTCATTTCCATCCGCATTAAACAAGGTAATTTTATTATCATTCGCACGCGCAGGTGACTTCGACTTAATTGCCTCCTCCATCATTTTATCAACTTCAGGATTACTACGAATCATTTCGTTTATGTTTTCTACCAACGAAGTATATTCATTTAATGTTGAACGTGATTCAGGAGTCGGACTTTTCATTTGCGAAAGTAGGACATTTACTAAACGTAATGCCGCACCGATTTTTTCAGTACGATTATCTTTGGAAATTTTAGCACTCAACATTCTACACAGTGTTGCGAAACCGTAACAATCAGACGCAGTTGTGGCAGATTCTCCTTCTAACACTTCTGGTGCGATAATGTATTTATCATAGCCAAAGCTTAATGAACGCTTAAAAACTTTTGAAGCTCTTAAAGAGAATTCACCAACTTTATGGTCTAAAATGTGGATTTTTTTGTCGCCAGAGATGCCTACATTACGATATGTGATGTGACCATGCACAAATCCCTGCGAATGCCATTTAATAATCTCTTCCGCTATTTTTAATGATAAAGACAAATATTCATTGAAAGAAATTTCACCCTCATCAAGCAACAGATCTTCAAATGTCCTATCAATCAAAACCCTACGATACCATAATTGGTTGCCAATTGTGCCGTACTCACGAAATGAATTTATAGGGACATCAAAGCGCGCAAGTTGTTCAAACGAATCTACGACTTCTTGATGCAAAGAATCAGCAGCAGAAACATCAAGTGGCATTAAGCGCACAATGTTTATTTCATTTTTACCTTGAATTTTACCTTGAATTCGAATGAACGGACGGATATCCCAGCTTTGCGGATTTAATAAAACACCAGCTACGGTAGGATGTCCTTTAATGTTATGGGCGATATTGTTCACTCGACGTTTTAAATTATCGTCCAGCTCGTCGAAAGACCTCAACTCAAAATTTGTAATATTATTTTCCGGCTGTGGTTGCTCAACATTAAATGCGAGCGTATTGTTTTTTCTTATTCTATCCACGTGAACACTTTAATAAAAAATTTGATATAAATAATTAATTTGCTTTTGCTTTGCTATGGGTAGGTAAAATATACCCCCCCCGCAAAACAGATACCTAATGCTAGACATAGAATTATAGTCTAGCGCACAATTCCAAAAAATTGCGATTTCTCCGCGATACATAATTATACAGCAAAGTTATGCCAGATTTTAAAATTTGGTTAAATTTAGAACGAAAAAATATCAATCGTCTTACCAAAAACCTGTAAATAAAGCTAAACGGAATTGAAATATAATTATAACGTATTATAATTATTGATGGTTTGTAACGGTATAAAAACTTAAGATTTGAAATTTTCTACCACAACAGCTCAAGTCAGTAAGAGCTGAATGGATGGGAAATCATGAATTGCATACTTACGCCTACGATATAAAGCATGAAAAAACTATGATCAGTCAAGAAACATTTGTAAAAATTACAATGCTTATAGAGGAAGACCTAAGTCAAAGGAGCATATACATTAACTAGTTCTTACCAATTCTATATTTTTCTAGCCGCACTGCGAAAAGTCCAAAAGCACGATTAATCAACTCAAAACGCGACATCACACCAAAATTTGAATGTAAGTTTTTCTGTGCTGTTTTCAAGTTATCAGAAAGTACGTTATTACGATTATAATAGGTTGCAGCAACAAGAACATCCCCGGTCCTCATTTCGATTATCCAAAACCTTACCGAAACCTTCGCGTCTGCTGAACGCCCTTGCAGGTCATTATTATTATCGGTTGAAATTTCTACAGCCAAAACTGCCGGCGTATCACCAAGCACTGTTCCAAACAAATATCCTCGATCTTTTACTGCTTCACTCCGTTTCGCCGGTAGTGTTTTATATTTTTCCTGAACAATAAGTGGACTTTGGATATTGTCAATTTCAAACCTAGTCTGCGTCGCTAACTGATTTAGCAATGCCTGGTCCAGCGTACGTGAATTCATAAAAGTATTATCAACAGGTAAAACAGCAAAACGTTTTAAAGATTTTGGATCATATCTTTTATCGAATTCGAACTGCAAGTCCTGATTTTGCGCAACTAAGTCCTGAGAACTTTTTAGATTACCAGTGTTTTGTTGCTGAGGTACGCAAGAAGTAAGAAATAATATTACAATCGGTAATACACTAAAAATATTCAATAATCTATTTTGTTTTTTCATAAGCAATAATTATTTACTAAAGTGACAGGAATACAAAACGGCATCTGCCAAATTATTATTTTTTTAGATAGACAAAAAAAAAAAATTAAGTATGAGCATACCCCCTACGCGCCCATAAATAATAGGGCGATATTGTTAACACTTTCTTAATTTTAAAAAGGAAACATGTCATGGCAGTCCTAAAAAAAGATAACGCAAAATTAGAACAATCATTTAATGAACTAATTCAGGCATTCTCAAGCCTAACAGCACAGTTAGAAAAAAAATACGAGGAAGATGACGAAGCCTGTTCAACAGCGATTATTGAAGCGATAGGTACTGTCATTGAATCAGCAATTGAAGAAAGTGATGTCACAACAGGAAGCATAGCACAAATGCTAGCAGTCTTTACCGAAGCACTTGAAGAAATTGACCCTGATGCTTTCGAATCAATAGTTAGTGATGATAGCGAAGATGATGATTACGATTTAGATGACGATGATACAGAAGAATATAATGAAGATGATGACGAAGAAGATGATGACGACAACGATGACGATTATTAATATTAGTCAATGCTAAGAAGTCATTTTATCTCTCTGTAGTATGTTGGAATAAGAAATCCAACGAGCAAAGAACGAAGTGAGTTAGATTTTTTATTCCAGCATTAGCTTCGCGACGCAAATCTGCTTTTCCAATATCGACTAATTAATCTTAATTGCTCTATACGTCTGCACTTTCAAATTACCAGCACGCCACGCGTCTGCGCTCAACCCTGCTTTCATACATAAATGACCTAAAAAGTCCTCTTTGTGTGGCAATTGTTCCCAAACCTGCGGTAAAAATGTCGCTTTATGAAACCCTTTTTGTAAAATAACACCTGTTACATTCGGTTCAAGCGCCTCTAATAAATCATCTGTAGTATTGTAGTGTAATGGAATAGGGGCAGTCAGCACAGAAATTTCAACATTAATTTCTGCTAACTCACTCGGTTCAACCGCTAAAAAACGAGGATCATGTAGTGCGGCATTCACAGTGTTATCAATCACACTCTTATAAAGCGCACGCGTCGCAATCAAATCACCAATACAACCACGTAGCTCATTATTTTTTGTCAAAGTTACGAATGCCGCACCGTTCATTTTAAGTACATTACTAAATTCTTTTTCATCAAAAGTATTTTTAGTTTTATTAACAGCATGTTCTAATACTCTACGCGCCAAGCTTAACAACTGTTCTTTATCAGTATTAGACAAATTGTTACCAATATCTGCATTTACAGATAGTATATTTCCCGTCCCAACTTTATCACCATAAAAAGTAATTGCAGAATAACCAACAACACGACTTTTATCACCAGCGGTATCGCCAGAATTTTTATAATCCAATAATTTCGTATGCCAATCGTGTTTATCAGCAAGATTTAGCAAAACCAAAATCGCCGGCAAACCACAGGCTTCGGTTTTAACTAATTCCTGAACATTCAATGACAGCATTGCTTCTATACAATTCGCATCCAATTTTTGCGCATCTTCGTATTTATGATAGTGTGATAAATCAGATGTTATAATAAGCAATGTTTCATCATCTAAATAGTTTTCTAGAACCTCAGTAAGCGCATATAAATCGTCTATATCAGCATTACCGGTAATAATTGAAATAAGTTCAAAATCACCAAGCACTCGTTGTAAAAACGGTAATTGAACTTCTATAATATGACTTTGATTTGTAAATTTTTCAGTAACAAATAAATTTGGATATTTTTTTAGCAAATCGTGAGAAACACCAGAAATTTTAACATTACCGAGGGGGGTTTGATAATAATCTTCACCGAAAACAGAAAACTTAAAACTGCCTGCCTTTTCATTATGATTTGAACCTAGAATAAAAACACGTTTAATTTTCTGTGCATTTTCTTTTAGAGAATTTTGTAAAATCTTATAACCTACTCCAGCAGTTGCTCCAGAATAAATATAACCGGCATGCGGAACAATAAGTGCCTTCGTTCGTAAATTTTCATTATTGAATTTGAAATTTTTAATAACGTCAGTTTTTTCAGCAAGAGCAAAAAAATCATCTATCTCTTTATTTAATTCACGACGTTCCGCAGGATAAAAAGTTCCGGCAACAAAAGGTAAACGAATAGATTGATTATTTTGCATAGTTACCTCCGCACGAAGAATACCTAAATTATACAAAAATCGCGCCCGTAAATTGGAATTAAATAAAAGAGTAAGAAAAAATATAGAGTAAGCAATAATAAGAAATGGTTTCATACTATTTACAATACACAATGCTTGACCTCTAAGAGTATTATTTTTTTATTCCAACACTGCCTTAATCCTTCTAACTCCTGCAGAGCTCGCTTCTTCTTTCTGAATCTTAAAATGTCCTAATTCACGCGTATTTTGTACATGTGGCCCACCACAAATTTCTTTTGAAAAATCGCCAACTGTATAAACCTTAACTTTTTCAGCATCATATTTATTGGCAAACAAACCTATCGCACCAAAAGCTTGTGCTTCTGCAAGCGTCATCTCTTCAAACTTTACATCTAATCCACGTCCAATTATTTCATTAACTTCGTTTTCTATTTTCTTTAATTCATCTGGGGTAATTTTTCTATCAAATGAAAAATCAAAACGCATTCTTTCAGCAGTAATATTACTCCCCTTTTGCTCAACAGTCGTTCCAAAATTATTTCGTAAAATATTATGTAAAATATGTGTCGCCGTATGATAGCGTGTTGTGATTTCAGAATGGTCAGCCAAGCCACCCTTAAACCTTTGTTCCGCGCCAACACGTGATTTTTCCTGATGCTCAACAAAACATTTATTATAACCGCTTACATCAACTTTCACACCTTTTTCGTTGGCAATCTCTTCTGTAAATTCAAGCGGGAAACCATAAGTATCATAGAGATGAAAAGCTGTCGCGCCGTTTAGCACATCACCGGCATTCAATTTATCCAAAACCTTACCAATCTCTTTTAAACCAGAATTAATAGTTTTATTAAACAATGTCTCTTCTTTATCTAGTTCATGCAAAATAAAATCTCGTTTCTGCGCCAAAACCGGATAATACTTTTTATAAGTCTCAATATAAACATCAACCAAAATCGCTAAAACTTTTTCTTGCACGCCGAGTTGTTTCAAACTCCTAATTGCAATGCGAATTAAACGACGTAAAACATACCCTTGATCGGTATTAGACGGCACAACTCCGCGCTCATCACCCAAAATAAAAATTGCCGTACGCATATGGTCAGCGATTTTCCTGAATGCACGCACATTATCTGATTTTTTCTTACCAGAGATTTCCTCTAATTTTACAATGAAAGCACTAAACAATTCCGATTCGTAAACATCATTATATCCATTTAATACTAGTAATGCCCTCTCTAACCCCATGCCAGTGTCCACATTTTGTTGTGATAATTTCGAAAAAGTTCCATCACTGTTTTTATTAAATTCCATAAAAACGTCGTTCCAAATTTCAAGATAACGTCCGCATGGACAAAGCGGTCCACAAGTATCACAACATTTCTCCCCCCTAGTATTCCAAAACATTTCGGTATCAGGCCCGCAAGGGCCAGTTAAACCTGCAGGCCCCCACCAATTATCGTCACACCAAAAAATTTGATTCTTATCTAAGCCAACATTTTGCCAATATTGATAACTTTCTTCGTCACGTGGCACATCCTTATTTCCGCTCCAAACTGTGATTGCTAAATCCTCTTTTTTAATTTTCAAGACCAATGTTAAAAACTCATAACTCATTTTTATCATTTCTTCTTTGAAATAATCACCAAGCGACCAGTTCCCAAGCATTTCAAAGAAAGTTAAATGACAAGTGTCGCCAACTTCAACAATATCTTGCGTACGCACACAGCGTTGAATATTGCATAGACGTTTCCCTTCCGGATGCACTTCGCCCAATAAGTACGGCACAAGTGGGTGCATACCTGCAGTTGTAAAAAGTACTGTCGGGTCATTTTCCGGAATTAGCGATGCATTGCTAATTTCTCTATGATTTTTTGACTTGAAAAAATTTATCCAACTGTTTCGTAATTCGTCGTAAGAAATGCTCATATATTGATTAATAATTAATGATTAGTACCTAATAACGCAAGAAGGGCCTCTGCAAACCATATTTTATTTGAATATGCAACAAAGATAGTACCAATGATAAGGTACGTTTTGGAATTACGGACACCACAGGATATGGAACGACTAAGAGATTAATCCTTACCTTAGTGGAAAAATCTCCCTCAGATTAAGAAGATGAGCAAACGACACCTAGCAAAATATTTAATAATTTTAGAAGCTCACTTTATTTATCACGCCAAATTGTTTCGGAAGTAGAAAGGTCAACCCATTTATCAATATTACGCCAATTATCTGATTTACTATAGGAGCCAAAATCAACTAATTCAATCTCAACACCTAATTGATGTGCTATGTATAAAGCATAACTAATCTCTCTACTCGGACATAAAAGAATGGCAATACGCTTAACCGAACTATCACATTCTTGCCCTAGATTTAAACGCAAATCTTTCTCCTCCATATCATCAGTAATTATAAAATTATCTGCCGTGTTCTCTTTATCTTGTTTAATTTCACGCTTTGCAAAATTACCACTCGCAAATAACATTAAATCAGTCGCTATATGAACATCCATCGCTACTTTACGTGTAACACTCTTAGGGGGCAACCGTTTTGCAACCGCTTCCAGACCAGCACGCTCAACTGCTGATAAAAACGAAAATTGTCGAGCATCATCATCATAAGGAATTAGTGTATAGTAGCGCATAACCTCTGCGGGAACACCTTCAGTCAAACTCGTTACGAGTTTAGACAAATCAATTTTTCTCTCAAGACGATAAGTAGCCCTATCCAAACTTACACCATCTACAAACAAACCAACCACACGTTTAACTTTTCGTTTAACAACACCATTTTTTAATTTTTCTAATTCATCTCTACTCATAATTCGTTTTTAATTGTTATTTTTAATTGTCGCCCATTAAATGGACTTGGAAAATAAGAACACTTGAGTTATGTATAACTTGCCGAAAAGTGTAACATTTAGCAATGCTCAATTTAGAACTTAAGTTTATCCACCCTATCTGTAGTGTAGAATTGAGCAGAGCGAAAATCCTCAAATCTTAAACCTTACTTTTTTATGCTCCCAGAGTACTTTCAATCCCATTTATTAGACAATCTACAAAAACCTGAAGAGCTTACTCCATTTGAACTCTCCTTAAACAATATCACTTTTAAAATCGCACGACATTTTGGATTTTGTTTCGGTGTACAAAATGCACTAAAACATTGTTATAAAATTATTGAAAACAATCATGGGAAAAATATCTTTCTCATCAGCGAAATAATTCATAACCCGACTATTAAAGATGATTTAATATCGCGTGGCGTTCGCTTATTAATGTCTTCAAAAGGCGAAACTCTAATCCCACTGGAGACGGTTAGTAAAAATGACATTGTTATTATTCCGGCCTTCGGTATTACAAGGGAACTAAAAACATTTTTTATAAACAAAGGAATTGCAATTGAACAATACGACACTACTTGCCCTTTTGTTCAAAAAGTTTGGGCCGCCGGGCGTCAAATCGCACAAGATGGTTTCACAGTTGTAATTCATGGCACACCAACGCACGAAGAAACAAAAGCAACTTTCTCCCAAATACATTTAGACAATGACCAAACAGCAACGCTAATTATTAGAGATAAGAATGAGGCGAAAAAACTTGCCGAATTCATCGGTGCGTTCGCAAAACAAAATGTTGTTTCAGAATATATTGAAAAAACTAAGCGGTCTTTTTTTGAACAATTCAAATATCACTCACCTAATTTTAATCCTCAAACTGATTTACAAAAAATTGGCATAATTCAACAAACAACAATGTTAGCCAACGAAACCGAAGAAATTATTAATAACTTAAAAAATAAAATTAACTCGACTTTCTCAATAAACAACTTCGCTGATACAAAACAAACTCTATGTTATGCTACCTATAAACATCAAGAGGCAACTATAGCATTATGCCAAAATGGCAACGCCACTATTTCACTTGTAATTGGCGGTTATAACTCATCAAACACTAAGCATCTTGCCGAAATATCAGCAAAATATTTACCAACTTTTTTCATAAAAGACCGTGATGAAATATTAAGTAAGAAAAAAATAAGGCACTTTGATATTCTGACAAATAAAGTCATTGAAACTATTGATTGGTTTCCAGATAAAAAAAATAAAAACGACGACGAACAAGTTATCATTGCCGTCTCAGCGGGCGCGAGCTGCCCAAATAAAGTAATAGAAGATGTAATGAATAAAATTGCAGGATTATGTATATTAGTATAGGTAAAGTCTAGATTTTTAAAACTAAATCTAAGTCCTTATAGATGTATTTTTCACTAAATCTTTCCTTAGCAAATGAATGCGCTTTAAAGGATAACTGTTCTCGAAGCTCAAAGCTACTAATTAACTCTGACAGCACATTAATCATAGAATCTTTATCATCACAAACCATAAATGCATTATTAATACCATCTTCCATCCCCTCAGCGCCAACTGAAGTTGTTACTAAAGGCTTAGAATAACAAAGCGCTTCGACATTTTTTATTTTTAATCCTCCACCTATCTCAATTGGGTTAATTACAATATCTGTGTCTCTATATATTAAATCAATATCCGTTACAAAACCATTTAGTGATATCTCTTTATTTATTCTTTTTTTATGTAATATATTACAAACATCCCCATAAACGTTCAATTTTATTTTTCCTTTAAATCTTTTATATAATATCGGATAAATGTAATCATTGAAATAGATTATAGCCCTTCTGTTAGCTGGACTCGCGCAACCTATATATATCAATTTAACTTCTTTAGCCTCGTTAAAACGAGGCTCCCTTATTTTATCATGGTACCCAATAGTAATTATTTCCTTTTTCGGAAGTAGAGATTTTAGTTTATTACTATCGCTAGATTGTATTCCAACAATAACATCAAATGTTCCCAGCGCATTTCTTTCTTCTTCTTTTGATATATTTATCCAGTGTGGCACATCTTTTTCATGAAACCTTGCACACCTTTCATGCATAACATCATGAGTATCAATAACTGTTATACATTTGTCAGGTATCAAATATTCGGAATTTTTAATTAAAAAGTGAAATTTAATATATTCGACAAAGATAATATCAGGCCTTTCAATTTTTACCAAATTTTGAAACAAAAAAAGATAATCTTCAGAATAGAAATTATCTAACCTAGATTCTCTTTTTATCTTCCAATTTATATATAAATTACCGATATAATTATCTCTTGAGAGTGCCCTCTTTGCCTTTTTAAAAATTGCTGATCTTTTTAGGCAAAGTAATATTTTATTTATCGTTATATTTTTGTTTATCACTTTAATATTAGCGGAAATATCTTTGATATTCCTATGCTCATCTTCTGTTAAACTATCAGCAAAAAACAAAACTATGTTTAAATCTTTTAAAATAAAGTATTTAATTAATCTTAATATTCTATTTTCAGAACCTTTGCTAGCCTGCCAAAACCTTACATCAGTAACTAATATAATTTTTTTCATGTCTATTTAAAATCACTAATACTTCGTAATGTCGTTTTCTTTAAAATATTCACTCCTTAATTCAATTAGAAAATCCATTGCTATTTCAATCTCACAATGCTGTTTTGCCCTCGGATCAACATAATGAGAATACATGATATAAACTATATAGAATATTTCTTCCAATGAACGACTGTTAGTTCGTCTTTTACAGTCCATCCGTTCGTGCGCCATACCCCCCCCCCCCCAACCTGCATAAAAAGGCATTCCAAAAATGTGAGTTTCTTTACCGCACATTAAAGCCTCAAACCCAAGTTGCGAGGTGCAAACATAAACTTTATCAACGTATTGTAACATGCATATAGGGTTAATAGGAGTGGTGTGTAAGTAGACATTATCTTTTTCTTTTAAATC
>JAVBQZ010000115.1:0-4429 GCA_031548505.1 Bdellovibrionota bacterium
AGAAACTACTTTCGCTCTCTGGCAAAAACACTGGTTTGCTTGAGACATTTAAAAAAGCGGACGATGTTTTACATCAAGCTGTTCGAGGTATTAGTGATTTAATTTTAAATGAAGGATTGATTAACGTTGACTTTGCAGACGTTAAAGCAGTCATGTGTGAGATGGGAATTGCCATGATGGGTGTTGCTGAAGGCCATGGCGAAAATCGCGCGATTGATGATGCGCAAAAAGCAATTTCAAGTCCTTTACTTGATGAAGTTTCAATCAAGGGGGCGCGTGGAATCTTGTTGAATGTTACTGCTGGACGTGATGTTACGTTACAAGAAATTAGTGAAGCGGCAGAACTTATTCACTCGGAAGCGCACGAAGAAGCCAATATTATTTGGGGTATGGTTATTGATCCAACATTGCAAGATACGGTTCAAGTTACGGTTATCGCGACTGGATTTGGCGATGGTAAAGATAAGGTAACATCTATTTCGAGTATAAAAGCATCACAGGCAAATATTGCGTCGATGCCTATTATTAAACCAGCTATTGATTCAATAAATACGGATAGCGCAGTGGTTAAGGAGAACAATAATAACGATGCTCCTTTGATTTCCGCACCAAAGAATAATGAGAAAAAATTGGATATTCCAACAATCTTACGTGCACAAAAGGAAGAAGATGATAAATTACGCCGCATTGCTAGTGAGAACGCCGTGCGTGTTACCCCTTTTGTTGTTGAGGAAGAAAGCAAATACGATATACCTACTTTCTTACGCAGACAGATAGATAAATAATAAGCAGGAACGTGTGTTAATCACGTTCTTATACTACAATTTCCAATCCATCAAATGCAAGTTGGATATTGTGTGCAGTACGCTGTCGTATCTTGGTATTGGTAGTTTGGTATTCGAGATGATGTGAACAATGTGTGAGGTAAGTGCGCTTTGCGTTTATACGTTCAACAAAATTTATCGCTTTATCTAGGCTGAAATGGCTTAGAGCGTCGCTATCTTTCAAGCATCCCAAAATTAGCAAATCCAAATTTTGTAATTCACGCTCGCCGCGTTCGTCTATTTCATTGCAATCAACAATGTATCCAAACGTTTTTTTGTTCTGTAAGTTTTTAAATTTTAAAACAGTACTATTAATGTATCCGTGCTTTACAGGTATAGCAGTTATTTCAAATCTATTTGCCACAACGAATGGTTTGTAATGTTTGATTTTATGTAGGTTCAAATTTGCTAAAAACCCAACATAATTTTTATCTCCTTCAAACAAATAATTCCAGCGATTTTGTACACCCTTAACAGTTATTGAGTCGGCAAATGTTTCAATTGTTTTTTTAGAAACGCGGTTTATATAACGAATATCATCAAGGCCTGCGATGTGATCATTATGAGCGTGGGTGATGATAAGTGCGTCAATATGTTCTGCAAATTTAGCTTTAAGAATTTGTTCTCGAAATTCCGGTGCAATGTCGACTAAAATATTTATATTTTGATTTTCTAATGGTTCAGAAATTAATATTGAGGGGCGTGTGCGGTGATTTTTTATGTTTGTAGAAGTACAGACATTACAAGTGCAACCAATTACTGGAACACCACCAGAAGCTCCTGTACCAAGAAAACGAATATTCATAACAATAACCTAAGATTTCAAATCCCTAGTTTTATAATTACTATACTCACAATCCATGAGTATAGTAATTTATAATTAACAATAGATAATAGTTGAGCAGGATTAAGGGTAATCTTAAATTATCTAATGTGCGCAGTCTCCACAGTCATTGTTCTTGCTAGTTGTTGCATTCAGTGCAATTGTACCATCTGTATCATCTTTTTTACTACTCTTATCATCGCTAAAAAGTGTTGCGTAACGATTTGTACGTTCTGCAAGTAGATTTTTATAATCGCTAATACCATCAACAACTAATGCCTCACGCAATACTTGATCAACATGCGAACAAGTTACAATTTCAATTCCTTCACGAACTGATGCGGGGATTTCCTCAATATCCTTTTCATTTTCTTTTGGAATTAAAATTTTCGTGATGCTACCACGATGTGCAGCTAAGATTTTTTCTTTTAAACCACCAATTGGCAAAACATTGCCACGTAACGTAACTTCACCAGTCATAGCAATGTTTCTATCAACTGGAATACCAGTTAGGGCAGACGTAATCGCTGTTACCATTGTTACACCAGCAGACGGACCGTCTTTTGGAATTGCTCCTTCTGGAACGTGGATATGGATATCAACCTTATTATAAAAATGTCTTGGTAAACCAAAAACGCTGGCGCGCGAACGAACATACATCATCGCTGCTTTTGCTGATTCTTGCATCACTTCGCCAAGTTTTCCTGTAATTAATAATCCGCCACGACCTGGGACAACTACAACTTCAATAACGAGTAATTCGCCTCCAACTTCTGTCCAAGCCAAACCAGTTGCTAAGCCAGCAGAATTTTTTGCTTCTTGTTTACCATAAGTAAATCTAGGTACACCGATGTAGCGTTCCAAATTTTTCTGGGTAATTTGTACTACAGCATCGCGGCCTTCTTTTAAAACTTCAATTGCAACCTTACGAGTAATGGCATCAATCGTGCGTTCCAACGAGCGAACACCTGCTTCACGTGTATAAAGGCGAATAATATTTTTTAATGCTCCTTCGGTTAGTGAAAGATTCTTCTCGTTCAAGCCGTTTTTCTTGCATGATTTTGGGACAAGATAACGTTTTGCAATCTCAAGTTTTTCGATTTCTGTATATCCAGCAATACGAATCACTTCCATTCTATCACGAAGCGGACCAGGTATTGCGCCTTCGTTATTTGCTGTTGTAATAAACATGATATTTGACAAATCATAGTCAACGTCTAGATAATGGTCAGCAAAAGCGTTGTTTTGTGCCGGATCAAGAACTTCAAGCATAGCTGACGCAGGATCACCACGGAAATCGTTCGACATTTTTTCGATTTCGTCCAGTAAAAATACTGGATTACTTGTGCCAGCGCGCTTTAGGGATTGCATAACTTTACCCGGCATTGCGCCAATGTAAGTCCTACGATGACCGCGAATTTCCGATTCATCACGTACGCCACCAAGTGCGATACGCACAAATTCCCGCCCTGTCGCACGTGCGATAGATTGGCCAAGTGATGTTTTACCAACCCCCGGAGGTCCTACTAAACAAAGGATTGGTCCCTTGATTTTGCCAACAAGTTTTTGCACAGCGAGATGTTCTAAAATTCTCTCCTTGACTTTTGTTAAGCCAAAATGGTCTTCATCTAAAATTTTCTCCGCTTCACCAATTTCAAGTTTATCATCGGAATATTCTAGCCAAGGCAAACTTAACATCCAGTCTACATAATTACGGACTACGGTTGCCTCTGCAGACATTGGAGACATCATTTTTAATTTGCGAATTTCTTTTTCTGTTTTTTCGCGAGCATCATCCGGCATTTTCTTTGCTTTCAGTTTTTCTTCAAGTTCGTTTACTTCATTCCTGAAATCGTCTTTATCACCAAGCTCCTTTTGAATCGCGCGCATTTGTTCATTAAGATAATATTCTTTTTGCGTTTTTTCCATTTGCTTCTTAACGCGTGTACGGATGCGCTTTTCGACTTGTAAAATCTCAATTTCAGATTTCATGTATCCGAAAATTTTATCAAGGCGTTTAGCCGCCTCGTTTTCTTCAAGAATATCCTGCTTATCCTGTAATTTGATGTTTAGATATACGACTATATTATCAGCCAAACGGAATGGATCATCAATAGAATTGATTTGGTGAATCATTTCAGGGCTGACTTTTTTGCCAAGTTTAACGTATGACTCAAATGAATTTTTTACAGAGCGGATCAATGCTTGAAGCTCTGGTGTAATTTCTGCTTGCTCTTGTAATTCTTCAACATTGACTAAATAATATTCTTCGTTTTCTTCGTAATTTAAGATTTTTGCACGTTTCTTACCTTCGACCAAAACCTTGACTGTGCCATCAGCAAGTTTCATCATCTGCATAATTTCACCGATTGTACCGATGTTATAAATTTCTTCTTGGCCAGGATGGTTAGCCTTTGCGTCTTTCTGTGCGACGAGGATAATTGGCTTTTTATCACGTTCTGCGGCTTCAAGTGCATGCACGCTTTTTTCACGGCCGACAAAGAGCGGAACAACTGTTTCGGGGAATACGATAACGTCACGTAATGCTAGGAGAGGAATTGGGTTGTTGATAGTCATAATATTTTTAGATGTTAAACAGTGCTAATTTAGCTGATGGAATAATTATATAGTTAGATAATAAAAAGTAACGATTGGTTGCAGGAAAGTAGTGAATAGAGACTATTATAATATATTGTAGATTTAACAAGAGGGAAATAATTTAAGCCCCTCCAAACCACACAACCATTTAATGTTGTCATTATGGACTTGACTTATAATCTTA
>JAVBQZ010000036.1:0-3674 GCA_031548505.1 Bdellovibrionota bacterium
GTTCTAACGAAGAGGAGGAATCATCTGCTACAATGCCATCGTCTGAAGGAAACCCTAGTTCTGCTGCAGATTCTTCTACTGCACGTTCAGAAGGCGACCAAGATAAAACAAATGCAGATACTTGTTACGGAGATGAGTGTCATGGTGAAATTGGAGCAGATGGAGTTCCATTATTCTGCCCATTAACCTGTGAATGTCCAGAATTATAAACTAGTTAGTTGATACTGAAAAGTTGATTTGTGTCGCTTCGCGACGTAATGTTGAGATAAAAAAAATCTGAGAGAGATAATGACTTTCTCAGTATCGACTAGTTAATCTGTTTATTCCTTGAGAATATTCCTGTATTTAAAATCCATCATACTCAGCTACTTCGTTTTTTGATGTGTTGAGATGTGCAAAAGGCAAAGCACGCTTGGCTTTCACCCAGTTCACAAATAAGATTAGTGGAGATTAGCGTATTTTAGCTAGTTGCGAACTATTGTGAGAAATATAATGAAGATTCGTAAAGCGACACGTAAAGATTTTGAAAACATTTGGCCCATTTTTCATGCAATTGCAATGGAAGGGACTTCCTATACATACTCCCCAAATACAACAGAAGAAGAAGCATTAGAATTATGGTTTAATCCGGCAGAAACGGTTTATGTTGTTGAAGAAAATGACACGGTTTTGGGCACTTATGGCATCCGCTCAAATCAATTAGGACTGGGTTCTCATGTGGCAAATGCCAGTTTCATGATTGCAGCAGAAAGCCGTGGACGGGGACTAGGACAACAAATGATTGATCATTGCATGAATGAAGCGCGTAAAATGGGATTTAAGGCAATGCAATTTAATGCCGTTGTTTCCACAAATAAGGCTGCTGTTTCATTGTGGCAGAAGAATGGTTTCAATATTGTCGGAGTCATACCAAAGGCATATAATTTGCGAGGAAAAGAGTTGGTTGATTTGTATGTTATGCATCGTTTTCTTTAAATCCGTTTCAAACTTCAATTTTTGCTAGTATTACAGATAAAGGTTTCAAAATGAACGAAAAAAATGAAGTTAAATTGTTAGAACTAAAGCTTTTGGAAAAAAATACAAGACGTAATAAAAATAACCTTGAAAAATTGATATCAAAAAAATTCATAGAGTATAGCTCATCTGGGTTGATATATACTCATGCTCCATGAGTTTTCCCTTTTTCTTAGAATCCTTTTGGAGCATGAGTATGCGGAGCGACAGCGGAGCCATATACAAATATACTCAAACATAAGGATAAAAATAGTATCGCGAAGCGATACCAAGCAAGAAGAAACATAAAAACTTCAAAACTAATACAGGAAAACTCTAGTTGTTTGAGTATATAAATACACCGATATCATATCCAGTCTGCCAAAAGAAAGAGCAATTATAAAATATAAAATAATAAAAATGACAGCCAAAAGACTGGCTGAAAATATTATTTTAGTTTTATATAAAATGGAAAAAGATAATATTATTTCAAATAGAAGTTCTATTTGGCAAAAAGAAGAGGATGGGTGGAAGATGATATTTCATCAGGGAACAAAAATATAAAATTAGTTTTTCGTTATTGATTATTATTGAAATTGCTCAATTTTATCAACAATCCTTGCAAATCTCGACCATAATCAGTTCACAAATCACCCAGTACCCTCAAGTTTATAATAGACTTACTGCAGAAATTGAAACGAGATTGAACTTGTTAACTACTAATCATTACACTAGTTCAGCCAAAGTAACATTTTTTACCGTTACTGTAACGTCCTTACCCACTAAATTCAAAATTTTAAAATCATGATCACTTGCATCAGGGCGATTTAAAAACGCATTTACAATATCACGAACTGAAATCAAATTTAAAGCACGATTGATAGTGCGGCCTTTACGTTCTTCGCCAGTTGAAGTTAGCAATCCTGCAGTCGTTAATAATTCTACCGAATTACGTATAATTACTGGATCGACTCCGGTTTGCGCACTCAAATCACTTTCTGTTAAAGGTTTTCCACCTTGTGTAAACAATTGTGCATAAAGTAACATAATTCGTAAGCCAAGAACTGGTCCAACTTCACCAAGAGAGGATGAATAACGCCCTATTTCCTTTATGAGAATTAATGACCCTGATAAATTTGCAACTTCGGCGCCGTACAGAATTACCACCCAGGCAAGATACATCCAAAGTAAAAATAGCGGAATTGTAGCTAACACGCCATAAATTGCTGCATAGTTTGTGGATTTCATCAAATAATAAGAGAAACCAATTTTTACCATTTCAAAAAGAACTGCAGCAACAAAACCACCCAAACAAGCATCACGGAAGCGGACTTGGGTTGCAGGTAATTTAAAGAAAAGGAAGGCAAGTGCTAAAGTCGTTATGAGAACTGGAACACTGAAACTTAAAAATATTTGCAAATTTTTATAATTACCAAAAGTATCTATATTCAAAATCCCAAAGCTATTAGTAACATAAATTGAAGCAGCCAATAAAACAGGTGTCATCGTTAATACTGCCCAAAAATTTAAGACTTTCTGAAAAAAGCGTATATTTGCTGTATTAGCTCGCCAAATAGCATTCATTGCACTTTCAATTGTATTTAACAAACTGATACAAATAAAAAACAATGTAACAATTGTAATAATTCCTAAAGTTCGTGCATGCCCAGCAAGCGTTAAAAGAGTAGCTACAACTTCATCGCGTAACTTTACCAACTGTTCATTTGCAACATTATCAACGCTAAGAAAACCATCATCTAATTTTAAATCAGCCACTGTATTGGACGGTAAAATTTTAGTAATTACTGAAGTGATATTTTCTTCAACTTCTTTTTCATTCACACCAGCCGCAGTAAAAAATAAAATAAAAATTGCCATTACCGGGACAATGGCGAACAATGTTGTATATGAAAGTCCCGAAGCACGTGAAAAACAATCATCGCAATAGAAACGATATGCTGCTTTATACAAAACATCCAAGCAATGCAGCCCCCCTGATTTGATTTTATCTAATAGATGTAAAGAATATATGGATTTTTTTAGTGAAGGTGATTTTTGTGTCATAAAAAAACAATTTAAAATTTAAAATTTTCAATCATAATTCCCGTATTTATCCGGTTAGAAATAAAATCAGTATTCCCTAACCGTCAATAACTAATTTACTTCATCATTTTGGTTTCATTTTATCGCGTGAAACCAGTAATTGTCCGCAAGCCGCTGAAATATCATTACCTTTTGACCAACGAACCGTAGAGTTAATTTTTGATGCCAATAAATCTTCTTGCCACGCGGTTATTACATCTCTGCTTGGTTGTTCAAATCCAAGTCCTGTATTTGAATTATACGGAATTAGATTTACTTTAATTGAAATGCCATGCAATAATTTTTTAAAACGTTTTCTATCTTCAATTGAATCATTCACGCCTTTTAATAAAACATATTCAATTGTTATGCGTTGACGATTTGTAAGCGGATAGGCACGTAATGCTCCAATTAATTGTTCAAGTGGATATTTTTGATTTATCGGCATAATTGCACTACGAACCTTATCTGTCGTAGCATTCAGTGAGATCGCTAAATTCCCTCGATGTCTTGCCGAACCAAGTAGGGCAATATTTGGGACAACTCCGGCAGTTGAAACCGTTAATTTTCTTTCTGAAAAACATAAACCATGATCATCA
>JAVBQZ010000019.1:0-3605 GCA_031548505.1 Bdellovibrionota bacterium
AAACGAAGCCTGCATAAAAATATTTAATCGCACGGAAATACAGGATTTAATCAACTCCGACTTCATTTGTCCTGACTGCAGTGAACATTTTATTGACGTGAGCAAATACTTAGATACTTTAAACATTAAGTTTACACGTAATAAGCAATTGGTAAGAGGGTTGGATTACTACAACAGAACAGTTTTTGAGATAAAATCATACAACCTCGGTTCACAAAACGCCGTATGCGGCGGCGGCAGATACGACAGACTGGTAGAAATGCTAGGCGGTGAATCTACTCCGGCAGTCGGCTGGGCAATGGGCATGGAACGTTTGGCTTGTCTGCTTCCTGAATTCAAAGAAAATAAATTAGACTATTTTATAATTTCTTCCGATACAGAAAAAACTTTGATTTTAGCGAACAAAATAAGAAACATGAATTATCGGGTCGATTATGATTTCCGAGGACGCAAATTCGGAAAACAACTTGAAAAGGCAATTAAAACTTCTAAAAACGCAATAATTTTAGGCGAAGACGAAATTGCAAACAAAAATATTACAATTAAAAATCTGGAAACTTCCAAGCAAAATACGCTTAAAGAAGATGATTTTTTAAAACAATTGTTAAAAAATAACTGATTTTACTGTTTTTTATTTTGCAAAAAACGTAAATGTTAGTTATATTAGTAATAGTGAGTTTTTATTTGGGTAAACAAAAATGGCAAGTAATGAATTATATCCTGAAATACCACCAACAAGGTTGAGAAACAGAGACGAAGAATTTTTAACAGGGGCAAACCACCCGTTCTGGGTCTGGATGGCCGACCAGTTTTTCTATCGCATGATTGAGAATAGATTCTTTTCACTACGCATGAAAGGTGAAGAAAATTTTGAAAAACGTAACAAAAACTACGCCAACATAATCTATGCACCTCATACTAACTGGTGGGACGGCACTGTAGGCTACAATCTTTGCAGACGTGTATTCAAAACCACCATTCGCATGATGATTGAAGAACTCAATCGTTTCCCGATAATGTCCAAAGCCGGCGCTTTTGCAGTAAATAAAAAATCAGCACAAGCTTCCATGCGTGCACTACAATATTCTGTCGACTTCCTCAAAGACCCCGATATCAGTCTTTGGATTTTCCCTCAAGGCATTATCAGGCCGCCTAATTTTCGCCCTGTTGAATTCCAATCAGGCATGGCTTATATTGCAGAAAATTGTGTTAAAAAATACGGCGGAATTAATCTAATCCCTGTTGCCGTGAACTACACATTCTTGCGTGAAGACAAACCTGAGGTTATTGTTGATGTTGGAGAACCAATATGCCTGCAAGATAAAATTATTGACAGAAAAGCATTAACAAACAAATTAGAAAAAGATTTCGAAGTTTTTTGCAACATGCAAATGCAAAAAATATTTTCAGGACAGCTTGAAGACTACAAAATGCTATTCCAAACAAAATTACCATGGCATAAAAAGCTTGAACACCGACTGAAAAAAATAGACTTAGATAAATTGAGCGCTGAAAAATGAAACACATCCTCTCGAAACTTTTTAATGATGAAACCTTAACACAAGAAGATATAGACAAAGTGGTCCGTTGGACAGTACAAAATATTATACCGCCATCAATGATTGCAGCATTTATATACGCAATCACAAAAAAAGGAGCTAATACCGATGAACTAACCTGGCTCACCACAGCAATTCGCAGCTATGCAACAAATTTAGAACTCTCAGGCAATATCGTCGACAGCTGCGGCACAGGTGCAGACCATTCACAATCTTTTAATATTTCAACAGCAGCCTCAATAGTTGCAGCAGCCGCAGGAGCAAAAGTCATAAAACAAACCAATTCTTGTATTACAAGCCGTACAGGCAGTTCCGAATTTATACATTACTTAAAACTTCCCCTATGCACAACAAAAGAAGAGGCACAACAACAATTTAACACTCACAACATAGCATTTGTACATTCACCAAAATTTAATAAATTCGCAGGCATTATAAACCCGATTCGTCAGGAACTTGGTATGCGCTCAGTTTTCAATTTTATAGGTCCGATGATTAATCCTGCATTCCCGAATGCACAGCTAATAGGGGTCTGCGACCACCAAATGATTGATAAAATCGTTCAAGTTCTAAAAAATATCGGCGTAAAAAGAGCCATGGTTGTAAATGGCGTAAACCCTGTACTGGATGAAATTAGCGTTTGTTCTGACACTCACGTATTTGAATTAAACAATGACGAAATAAAAGAATACTATCTCAAGCCCTCAGATTTTGGCATAAGATATTCCGAAATAAATGCCTTGTTGGGCGCAACTCCTCTATATAATGCTAATTTGGTGACTGATATATTTAACGGAAAAATTAAAGACGCAAAAGTAGACATAATCGCATTTAATGCAGGCGCAATGCTATACCTGAATGGCTTATGCAAAAATCTTTCAGATGGTATAGTATTATCTTACAGCACCATTAATAACGGAAAAGCTGCTGAAAAACTTTTAAATTTACAGATTAAAGAATTTGCCGCCAATTAATAGCAAGCTTATCTAGCAAATAAATGCTCTCAGACATTTTGTGCCTATTTATGTTTGTTTTTTGAAATATTTATGTAAATATTTGTAAAAATTTATGCAAAAATGAGCCCCAAACTAGCAACGAAAATTTTTCACGTACATTATACGTATAGATGATAATTATTATTCAAAGAGGAACTAAATGCTACCTATAAACAATGCAACTGCATCATTATCAGGAATAGAATATTACGAAAGACCTCGGGACTTGAAGGCAATGCACACGCACGACGAGGTTATGCCTAATAATGTTGTTAATCGCACGAAAACGTTTTGGAGCAAATATGCCAATGCCTGGACAACATATCCTACAAAAGGCATGACCGGCAATAAAAATTCTAATTTTTATGAGTTTTTAACAATGGGCATGGTTCCCTACACTATAGGTAGTGCAATGCTGATTGCATTATTTAATACTGCATCCATATTTTGCCCTCAAAGAGATAAAGCAAATGCAGCTAAATTAGGTGTCAAAGCAGCTTTGGGCGTAATTTTTTATGCAATTGCAAAAAATTATTCCAAAAAATTAGTTGATGAACCCGTCAGAATGGCGACAGGCGTTGATATAAACATGCCTGTTTTAAAAGTTATACATGAATTACCCGAACCCGGAAACAACGACCCGACAAGATTTGAATGGCACCAGGCATTAGAGAGTATCGAATTCCCACGTAGCACAGATTTATACCCTAATTACAAAGCAACCTTAGATAGAATCAATCAAAGATTTGATATAATGGCACGTAAACAAGGCTATGACGAAAAATTATCCGATTCTGATCAACTAATTAAACCTCGTATACGTGATATCGTCACAAAAACAAAGACTATAACCTATATAACACAATATTTATGGGCAGCTACAGGTGTTGCTCTGGCATTCCAAAAACCATGGGAAAAATTAGTCGCACCGCAAGGCACAATACCATGGAGCGGCGGTACTTGGAAGCAAACTTTTATAAATAGCGCTAAAAAAATAGGCAAAGCCTTCACTTGGGGAAGTATAAGTACTTTTGGCAAAACCTTCTGGGAA
>JAVBQZ010000124.1:0-7321 GCA_031548505.1 Bdellovibrionota bacterium
CTCAAGTAACAAGAGTATATCATCTCTCATTTTTATTTAGTGCTGAAAATGAACTACCAAATTCTCCAAGTCCAAGTAGATTCACACTCAACATAATTGTTTCATTTCTTGGATTATATTTTCTAGAATAACCGATGTCAGCAGTCCAACAATTGCAACTACTAAAAAATCGCAATGCATATCGCTCCTCCATAAATTTAGAATTCCCAGAATCAAAAATTGCATAATACCCAAACTTTGTATTCCTAGTAAGTTTTATTTGCGCCCCACCAGATATTTGATCTAAACGATTATCAATATACTGATATTTCAAACGTACTTCATCGCCACGATTATCAACGAAGCGCGGTTCAAAAGAATATTCGCTTAACTTACTATTATCAACATCATAATTTGCCTTAAAACGCAGATAAAAATGTTCGTTCGGACTAATTTTCAACAAAGCCATTAAATCAGACATATCATTGCTACTCGTTTTTAAATTTTCACTTTTATCTTCTCTGTTAAAAACATTAACAGCTTGCGCAATGTCTAATCGCGCTAACTCACGAATTCTACCGCGCGCTTTTTTACTCACCCGGCGTACACCAAATTCGTCGGAAAATGCACTATTCTCACGCAACTGTTCTAAGTCAGCAAGTTCTGGCATAATTTCGCTAATGCCATAGATATTCTCATTATAATTTTCATATCTACCATATAAAACATTGCTTACACCATAAGTCATCAAACTCTTATCACTAATATAATCGTCATAATCAAAAATCGGATTTTCTTCTTGATTTATATCTGGCACATAACGGTATTGCACAAAAGGTTCTAACACATGTTTTACTCGCACTAATTCTCTACTCACCGATTGCGGACCTAAATCAGCCAATGTCTTAATAATATTACCATCACTGACATTAAAAACTCGTTCCAATGCTGTAGACATTTTATATGTAAAACCTGGCACGAAGCGCGTCGTATTCCTTTTCATATCATTACTAGAACTATCAACTGCGTCATAATCAAATAACCCGTAATAACTCACACGTAAATCAGTACTAAGTTCCGCTTTAAAAATATTTTTATAATTAAATGGTACTGAAATCCTCTCATAGGCCTCCGTCCTATTTCCATCATAACCTTTATTACGTAGAAAATTTACAGAACTTATTGTAGAATCTAAAACTAACTGCGCACCAAATTTGTTGTCACCAAAAACATCATAATATTCGCTACCGGATAAATATATCGATGGGGCACGCTGAAAAACATAATCCTGGTTATCTACCACAGATTCGTTATATTCTAATTCTGTCTCCAACATATATTTATCACTGAAAGTCATACGTGTGACCGACGTCGATGTTAAAAACCGTGTATCAGAAGGATTCATACGTGGATCTATTTCTTCAGAAATAAGCAACTTATCGTTCGCATAACGTGCATCAGTAATTAACTGAAGCTTGTCCCCATTTATTTGAGTTTCAAAATTATGTTCTAGCAACAGTGTATATCGTTTTTCCTTTAATTCCGGATCATAAATCCCATCTGTGCTCAATCCTTGCAAATCACCATCGCGCATTGATTCATCGAAATAACTACCACCTAATTCTAAAGTATGATTTTTTGAAAAAGCTTTGCGGAATTCAAATAATGAGCCGAAACGCGTTGTGGCATCATAAGTTGGTGTAACCGTCATATCAGACGAATCGTCAAGCACTATATAAAATGGTACTTCTAACTCAAAGGGGCTATACTTACTTGTTCCAATTGTCGGTGGTAAAAAGCCAGTTTGTCGCCTGACCTTTGCTGGGAATGATAAATATGGTAGATACAAAATTGGTAAACCATCCACTTCGAACACTGCATTCTTTGCAGTTCCATAGCCATCATATTCAACCTTTGTTTCGCTTGCCTTTATCTTCCAAGGGCAAACATCATCACTTTCCGGGCAAATACAAGAGGTTATTTCAGCATCCTCTAAATAATATGTCTGAGTTTTATCTTTTGAAATTTTCTCAGCTTTAAAATTATAACTACCATCAGCAAAGCTAACTTCGCCATTTTGAATCCCCATCTCTTTTGTTTCTAAATTCAGCCACAGCTCATCTGCCCAAGCATCAAACAAATTATCGTTAATTTTAATATCACCGGAAAGAAAAATATCGTCAGAGCGGTTTTTGAAAAATACTTCATCCGCTTCAATCAAACCGCTTGGATAACCAAGTAGCAAACCGCCACTCGCGGTAATTGTTTCATCATCCGAGGTAAAAGAAATTGTTTCAGCATCAAGATTAACCTTAGTATTTAGTACATTAAACTTACCTTTCAAAAAATTTATCTCTTCTGCTGAATCAAGTGGAAGCTTACCTGTAGAGGTATCTAATTTAATTTTTGTCCCTTGCGACTTAAACATATCCTGCCTCACTAAATGAGGTTCACTACCGCCGAGATACGTGATATTGCCTTCAGAATAAGCGGGAGATTTAACAAATAGCAAAAGGATAACTACTGTTATCAATATATTTATGTTACATATATTAATGGCACTAAACGCCTTATTATTCTTATACTGATAACTATTCATAGGCTAGCCACACATTTTCTAAAATCATCACCGCGTTCTTCAAAATTTTTGTAAGCATTAAAACTTGGAGCCGCTGGCGAGAGCAAAATTATGCCACCTGACTCTGTAATTTCTTGGGCTAATCTCACTGCCTGCACCATTCCCTCTACGAAAAAAACCTGTTCTGGCATAACCCTAGACAAATTTTCATAGATGCGCCGGCCCATATCCGGCATACAAACTACTTTTACATTCTCACGGCATGCAAGAAATTTCACCAAATTAGAGTAATCTAATCCCCTATCAAATCCACCCAATAAAATTGTTACTTGTCTATCATTAAAAACATTTAATGCAGACACAGCTGCAACTGGCGTAGTTGAAATACTATCATCAATATATGTAATACCATCTCTCTCGCATACGACTTCCAAGCGATGTTTCAATGGAACAAAGTCAGCAATTATTTCGTCAATAATTCCTAAATCCTCACCTAAAACTTTCAAAATTGTCGCAACACCAGCCAAATTTAACTTATTATGTGCACCTAATAATTTAATATTTTCGGAATGGACTATTAAATTTTTCCCATCATAAATGTCTCCATCTACAACATGTATGGCTGTTTCGTCATTAGAATAAAAAATGTTACGTACTTTATCGGCAAATTTATCTGAATAAACGTCTAACTTATTCATTATTGCAACTGCAGGATATACATCTCCCCCTGCTAAACGCTTTGTCAAAAAAATATTTAATTTATCTAAGTGATAATTTTCCTCAGAAAGATGCCAATCCAAGTGTTCAGAATGTAAATTATTCAAATAAGCAACGTCCAACGGATAGGCTAAATCAGCCGTTTGAAAACTAGACATTTCAATCACAACATAATCAAAATCATCAACCTTACCAAACAAATCCAGCAATGGTGTCCCAATATTACCCGCAAGCGCAGTTTTTTTACCAAGCGCATTCAAAAAATATGCCGTAAGCGACGCAGTCGTACTTTTCCCTTTTGTACCGGTAATACCAATTAATTTCGGTCGTTTTGATTTGCTAAGAATATCTGCAAAGAAAAGATTTGTCCCTGAAGTTATAACTATTCCTTTTTCACGTGCTTCAGTAAAAAAATTATTATACAAACTTACACCTGGCGACTTAATGATAACATCGTAATCGAAATCCAAATTAATAACTATTTCAACTTCTATCTTGCCAAAATCATTTTTGTCGATTTTTGTTAAATCTTGTTTCTCATCATAAATAAAAATCTGCTTTTCAGGGAATAATTCACCAAGCAATCTAACCGCAGATAAACCTTCTTTTCCCAGACCAAAAATCAAAATCCGTTTATCTTTCAATTCAGATATTTTATACATACTTTATTAATTTTGATTAAATATGGGCAAGGACATTAGACTTGAAACAACCGCAAATTCTTAAATCTAGTTGGAATGATATTACTTTGTGACGGTTTAAACCATACTGACATATCCAAATATTTTTCAATATCTAATTCTTCAATCAGCGTTGAAACAATAAAATCGTTCTTCCAATCTGCCCGCAATACAATCTGTGCTACCGCAGTTCTACACTCATCAATCGTACCTACACATTCAAACGGTTTATGCCCAGTTAGACCAAGCAGCTCACGATAACCATTCAACTGTTCCTCTTCGTTTAATAAATTCTTTCCAAAAATCTTTAACATCTCTTCTTTAGTTAGAAATATTGCCATAAGCAAAAAAACAAAGCGACATTTGTCACACTCGCAACACCAATGCTCAATACGTTTTTCTTTATCTACAAAAAAAGCACGATTACAACTCGTAAAAACATCATGATATTGATTCAAACGTGCAAATTTACTGGCTATAAAAAGCTCTGAGTACGGACGCAATAACGAAAAGTAATCTATATTGACAATGTAATTTTTAATTTGGTCTGCAATTAATTGTTCGGCACGGAACGATTTGCTCCATTGATGATTCGCGCCACCTACACTACCTTCATCTGCAGAACGTTCATTAGAAAGGATAACAGCTGAGTTTCCGTTTAAGATTGCTGTCGCAATTGCGATGAAAGATATAATTCCAGTAATTGGAACATGCCCATTTAATGTTTTCCCTTCATTATTTAAACGAATCAGCTTGGCGGAAATTTGCCTATCAACTATTATGGCCGGTAAATCAGCCTTTGCAATACAATCATTTATAATTTTCAAAGATCGTACAGAAAAAAGTTTCATCTTTATATCACTAGAGCGTAATGCCTCAATCGTGACATTTGAATCTTTTCCGCCACCTACAGGGACTAACACTTCATTCGTCAAATCAAGTTCAAAAGCTTGTTTCGTAAAATTTTCTACAAAAGGAAATTTTATTTTCCCTATTAAATTAACTTTGTTTTTGTATGCAAATTCGGACAAACCTTCTGTATAGAAAATATTCCAAAATTCTGCCTCGTTTTTCGTCAATTTGATATCAACAATTTCTATTTTTTCTGGCAGAAATGCTTTGTAATAACTAATACCTGCAGCAAGAAAAACATTTTCCAATGCTCGATAAAATGCTTGCTGACTTTTATAATCTAACAATTCAAAACTATCTGCTTTGTCAAAAAATAATTTCTCTTCAAAAATATATTCACTATTTAAATCAACATCTATTTTATCCTCAATACCAGAAACTACGTATTTGAAAGTTGCAATCCCACTCTTTGAATTAAAATTATATTGTGCGAATTTAAACTTCTTCATAATTCTCTTGAATTTAAGATTTAAAAGGGCATTCTGCAAAAATACTAATATTTCTAACCGACTAAGTATGTAGATTCTTCAAAGGCTAAATTGTAAATCTTATACACCTGTGCCGACTCAACCGCAGTAATATCCCCATTACAAACTGCCTGCTCCACGACTGCACGCCAACGTGCACAAAGCGCATCCTTATCATACTGAACATATTGTAACACTTCACGCATTGTGTCGCCTGCGACAACATTTACAATATCTGCACGTCCATTATCGGATACTTCAATATGAATTGCGTTCGTATCACCAAATAAATTATGCAAATCACCAAGCGTTTCCTGATATGCACCTGCCAAAAACATTCCAATATAGTAGTGTTCCCCTACTTTCAATTCATGTGCCGGTAAATAATTTTTTACATCACGTACATCTACGAATCTATCAATTTTACCGTCGGAATCACAAGTTATATCAGCTAATGTAACTTTTTTTGTAGGTTCTTCGTTTAAACGATGAATTGGTACGATTGGAAATAACTGGTTTATAGCCCAACTGTCGGCGACTGATTGAAACACTGAGAAATTACAGCAGTAAGTATCGGTTAGTAAACTTGGAAGCTCTGCAATATCCTCGGGCACAAACTTTAGCTTTTTAGCAACATTTACTATCATATGGAGCAATGACCAAAAACATTCATCGGCCATCGCCCTATCTTCGATAGAAATTAAACCCATATTAAATTGTTGCATTATTTCCGAACGTAGCTCAACTGCATCATTCAATGTTTCCTGGCAATTCTTCGGCGTCAAATCAATCAATAATGACGCTAAATCTTTCAATGATGAGCTGGTAGTATTTTTTATAATTGCATTAGGATCGCAATTATTTGTAACAGTATTTGCTACGCCGAGCACATCAAAAACCAAAATAGAATGATAGGCGACAGTAGCCCGCCCCGATTCAATTATAATATTTGGTGCTTCCGTATTTGATTTTTTACAAATATCATCAATCGTCCAAATAACGTCACGCGCATACTCTCCGACTGTATAGTTCATTGAAGCTTCAAAATTAGTTCTTGAACCATCATAATCCACGCCCAAACCACCACCAATGTCCAGAAAACTAAGTTCGGCACAACGTTTTTTCAATTGCACATAAATTTGCATCGCCTCTTTAATTGCAACACGTAAATTTGAAATCGTTGTGAGCTGACTACCCAGATGGAAATGAATTAATTTTACAACATGTGCCATCTGTTGGCGCTCCAATTCTTCGACAGCTCGTAGAACTTCACTAATATTCAAACCAAATTTTGCACGATCACCGCCCGATTTCTCCCACCTTCCTGCACCTTTTCCGGATATACGAACACGAAGACCAATTTCTGGTTCAACATTTAATTTTTTTGCAATTTCGATAATTGGTTCTAATTCTGATAATTTCTCAAGTATAATAATTGGTCGACGCCCAATTTTCCTATTTAAAAGCGCAAGTTTAATAAAATCCTTATCTTTATAGCCATTGCAAAGTAAGAGGGCATTTTTATTTTCTTGTATCCCCATCGCTGCAATTAACTCCGGTTTACTACCAACTTCTAAGCCCAAATTAATACTATCGTCATTACTAGTTTTACTAATAACTTTTAGTATACCCGCTTGTTGATTTACTTTGAGAGGATAAATGTGGAAGAAAGCACCAGAATATTCTGCTTCTTGAATTGCACTTTTAAATGCATTTTGAATCACATGAATACGATGACGTATAATATCATTGAAACGAATTAAGAGTGGCGAGGCGATATCACGTTCAATAGCTGAACGAACTAGGTTATATAAATCAACTGACTGCCGCCCTTCTTGCCCGTGTGGATAAACTTCAATATGCCCTTGCTTATTGATACCAAAATAACCAGCACCCCAATTTTTGATTTCATATAAATCCTCACTTTTTTGGAAATCCCATTTTTCAAAGTCAGACATTTATATACTCCTGTTACTTGAATTTTCCTG
>JAVBQZ010000106.1:0-3925 GCA_031548505.1 Bdellovibrionota bacterium
AAAGACTTCTTTTTATAATATACTCATACTCCTCTAGTTTTCTGGTACTTCTAATCCTTTTAGGAGTTATGAGTATGCGGAACGCTAGCGGAGCCATATTAATTGATATCGTCGTAATCAACAGTTATTTTAGACGACAAACAAATTTTACAAAGAATATTTTAGCGATGAATTGTTTAACAAATTTCGGTTATTGCAAATTTCTCTGTAAAATTTTCCAAACAGCACATTCAGTGCCGTTTGTTCATCGCGAAGCGATAACCAAACAAGAAAATGCTAGTAAAAACTACAAACGCCATACTAAAAAACTCAAGTAACAGGAGTACATAGTGTCAAAATTATGACTTCCTATTCATATCTCAATACATCTGCAGTATTCAATCGTGATGCACGACGCGCAGGATAAATTCCAGAAATTGATGTAATCAAAAATGCAGAAATTGCGACGATAAGAAAATTACTAGAAATGATATATACAGGCACTGTATCCACCGAAAACACTGCCGGATTGAGCGGGAATCCGTAAGCACGCAAACCAAGGCAACCCAAATAGCCCAATATTGTCCCCAAAACTGTTCCGACCGCACCAATAATAATTCCCTGTAACAAAAATATCTTTAAAACACTTGCATCTGACATTCCCATTGATTTTAAAATCGCAATATCTTTTCCTTTTTCCATTACAACCATCACCAAAGTACTCACAATTGAAAAACTTGCAATCATAATCAACAACAATAACACGATAAAATAGACTTGCTTTTCTAATTTCAATGCTTCCCAAAGCGGACGATTCAAATCCTTCCAGGTCAACACATTGTAACGCACCATTTCCGGATTTATTGTGGCATCAATTTTTAAAGCGATATCATCCGCCTTTAACATTTCCTGGACAAAAATTTCCAAACCATAAATACTTCCGGACAAATCAAAAAATTGTTGTGCAGAATTAAGCGAAGTATAGACAACACCATTCTCATATTCTTTTAAACCGGAGCTGTAAATTCCAGTAACTAGAAAACGACGTAATTTCGGTATCGCACCTTGCGGTGACGCGCTAAAAGTGGGCGCAATAACTGTTATTGGTTCACCAACCCGCACGCCAATATTTTGCGCGAGTGACTCGCCAATTAAAAGTGGTGGCAAATTGACTAAATCCTGTTCGCCATCAGGACGTGTAACCATATATCCCGTCTGCTCAAACAAAATTTGCGATCTATCATCTTCTGCAATAATATCTTTACCTTTAACTTCACCAGCAATCATTTTTGAAATTTTTTCACGCGCAACTTTGTCGTCATTTACGCCACGCATAATGATTCCGACTGCACCTCGTTTAGAAGAAATCATTGCTTGATTTTGCGTATAAGGAGTTACGCCATCAATATTCTTAATACCCTTTATTTTGTCTATTATCTTATCATAATTTCGCATTCCTCCACCAAACTCACGCACCAAAATATGAGCATTTGCATCAACTAGTTTCTTTTGCAATTCCGCTTCCAAACCAGTCATGATGCCTAACGTAATATTAAGCACAACGACACTAATCGCTACACCTAAAATGGAAATAATTGTAATAATAGAAATGAAAATTTCTTTTCTTTTGCTACGCAAATAACGCGATGCAATAAATGATTCTATTTTGCTAAACATAGATTATACTCCTATTACTTGCTTTTCTTGTAAAATTATTAACAATGCACAATTTACAGTCTCCCTTACAATTTATTATATTAAGGGGATGAGACTAAGAATTGTGCATTATGACTTTGATTTTTTCTATAAACCTACTCACTAATACTATAATTAAAACGCAAATCGATTTTCCCAATTTTTTTATTCTTCTCTTTATTTGCTTGAATTATCGCATTTATTTTTTTAAATGCTAATGGAAAATTATTTTTTACAGAATAAGGGAAAATTATTTCTGGATATGCTCCAGTTCCTTTTGAAGAAACCAAAAATGCCCCATCCTCAAGCAATACGATTCGTTCAATTGAAAAATTCTTCTCCTCTACATTATGCAAAGGTTTTAAAAATTCCAAAGTATAAGAAAGTCGATTATTCGCACTCGAATAAGTTATAGACCTACCTTTAACTTCATCAATTCCTGTTATACGTGGCAAATTACTCGCTTCAACAACAACATGTGAATTTCCAACGCTTGATAACGGCTCTAACAATTTTCCATCTTTCGTTAGTAGCCAACTTTCCCCATAAACCTCAATTACAGCAAATGGAGAATATTCTTTAATTTGCAGATCCATACCCAATGGTAAAATTCGCCATTTAATTTTTACCTCAGAAACCCAAGGGTCAGTTAGAATTATTTTTTCAACATCTTTCTCGTATAAGTCCCAAATAAAATAGTTTGTCTGTTCATCCAGCAATTCAAGCAATTGATTAGGGTTTACATATTCATGATTACTTACAGTAATATTATCCCTGGAAACAAGTAGAAGATTTCTAAAAATTGAGGTGAAAGTACCTGATGTTTTCTTAATTAAACTTTGCTGTCCGTCTTTATTTGCCTCAGTTTTAGTTTGTGCCTGCACATCAACATCAGTTTTCTCCATCGCCCTACTACGCACAGTAAAAGCAAAGGACAATGAAGCAAAAATAAGAACAAAAAATATCAATCCACTTTTTTTCATTATACAATTTAATTGAATTAACTCTTAATCTAAGGTTGTTATAACTGTTTCGGAATACATAATTCTATCAGGGGTTATATTTACTTGCCCAACTGCTCCATTATAATTTCCTATTTCTAACAGGCCTTCAGTCATCTCAGCACCATCAGGAATTTTGTTGTTTTTTTCATAAAAGCCTTCAACCACTTTAACAATCATATTTAGAGAGTCGTATACATAGGCAGCAACTGTTATATTTTTCGAACCTAGTTTTTCATTAATATAGTTTTTAACATCATCTATAACAGCAGCAGCTTCAACATATTCGAACCCTTTAAATAAAGGTTTATGTTCATCTTGAGCATCACCAAAAGTCTGAATACTTGTTATCGGTAGGTCAATATTTTTAAGTATCATTTGTTTTCTTATTAGCTCTAATGCTGGAGATAGTGTATTTAAAAACCAATAATCTACATCCGGTACTTGCGATGCTTTAAAAACAGTTAAAGAAAAATCTCTTTCCGAAGGATTGAATCTAAATTCTTCCCAATCTATACCATTCTCTTTGAAATCTTTTCTTATATTTTCAGATATAAAGGCTTCACCAGAATTTTCAGCTGTAAAAATAACAACTTTTTTAGCATTATGTTTCTTTAATAATTCGATAAGTTTCTTACTAGCAACACTTATATGTTGCCAGTTAGCAAAATTATATGGACCAGATTGAATATCACAATCATTTGCAACACAGATATGTAGAAGTTTATTTTTGTTAGCAATTTGAGTAACAGCAGTCGCAGGACCGGTAAATGCGCTAACTACAGCATTAACTTTATCTAAACTAACCAACTTATTAGCAATATTTATGGTTCTCATTACATTCATACTGTTGTTTTCAACTATAAATTGAAAATCTATATTGCTATTTTTAACTTCATCTCTAACCTTATCTACTATAACTCTCGCACTTTCACCAACATCAGATATATTACCGGTTATAGGAAGAATCACCCCTATCTTAAATACAGGCTTATTCAATGTATTATTATCATTGCGAGAAGAAGAAATTATTTCATCCTTGAAATACCAAATCCATAACCCTGCCAATATAATAATTAAAACCCATAAAATTATTTTTCTCACTTTTTCATTCCTAGATTTTTATCTACATATCTATAAAAAATTAACTTCACATTCTAAAACAATTCCAGACATCACTTTCACTTACTTTTTCACTACATCAAGTAGTACTATCAAATCACTCGCATACGCAGAATCTGAAAATTTTA
>JAVBQZ010000162.1:0-20011 GCA_031548505.1 Bdellovibrionota bacterium
TTTTCATCCCAAAATAAATGAGGTGGCTTCTGGAAACCACGAACGTGAGTAAAAAATGAAACTATGAAAACAAAAGTTATGGTAAGAGGCAAAATATGGCGCTTGCAGAACTGCAATACTAAATCAATATAAGAAATAAATTTTATAACCGATGGGCTAAATGAGTTTAGGTCAATACTCGCCTTCTTATTTTTATTCATAAATGTTAATGTTCTACAAATAAGGGTTTTGCTCTATTTCTGTTTTGATATTTGAATCAATACCGTGACCTGGCATTACATTTGTATTAGCAGGTAGAGTAAGCAATTTATTTTTAATAGAATTAATGAGCGTTTTATGGTCGCCATTTGGTAAATCAGTTCTACCAACACTTCCAGCAAATAAAGAGTCGCCTGTAATTACACTTGGCGAATCTATATTATCAATAAAAAAAGATAAATGACCGATGGAATGACCGGGGGTCCATAGTGCTTTTACTTTCGTTTTGCCAATAAAGAATTCTTCATTATCTTCAAGGGATTTATCTGTTTCAGGGCAATTTTCAAAACCTTCATCAGGAATTCCAAACATTCTTAATTGCAGTTTTACTTCAGCGCGCATTTTTTTCTCAGCAGCGTGAGCCATGAAAATTGGACTCTGTCCTAGGATTTTTAATTCACTTAACAATTTAGCAACACCACCAGCATGATCAAAATGAGCATGCGTGAGTAAAACATAAATAATATTTAAGCTATTTTCTTTGATTTCTTTCAAAATGTTTTCAACATCACCGCCTGGATCGACAATAGCAGCAGTTGTACCATCATTGTCCACAATTATCCTACAGTTCTGTCTAAGGCTCGTAACTGGAATCTTAAGAATATTCATGTGATTACATCAGTTTTTATATGTTAGAGTAAGGCAAAGTGAGAACCACTATTCTGAAACGTCTCACCTATTTTCCGCCTATGAAATTTTAAGGGTTTTACATGCTACCTGGCATTTCCTCGCATTTTTTTATACCGTCCCGGATTACGTAACTTGCGCAATGCTTTAGCTTCAATTTGTCTGATACGTTCTCGAGTTACATCGAATTTTTGTCCGACCTCTTCAAGGGTGTTATCACTTTTTTCACCAATACCAAAACGCATTCTTAAAACTTTTTCTTCACGCGGGGTTAAAGTTGATAAAACAGAAATTGTTTGATCACGTAAATTCATATTTTCTATTTCAAGCGATGGTGGAACGATGCGCTTATCTTCAATAAAGTCACCTAATTGACTATCTGCGTCTTCGCCAATCGGAGTCTCTAATGATACTGGCTCTTTTGATATTTTTAAAACTTTACGGACTTTTTCGACTGGCATTCCAATGCGTTCGGCAATTTCTTCCGGAATTGGTTCGCGCCCGAGTTCTTGCACTAAACCACGACTGACACGTACCAATTTATTAATCGTTTCAATCATGTGTACAGGAATACGAATAGTACGAGCCTGATCTGCGATTGCACGTGTGATTGCTTGGCGAATCCACCAAGTTGCATAAGTAGAAAATTTATACCCACGTTGATATTCAAACTTATCGACGGCTTTCATTAAACCGATGTTCCCTTCTTGAATTAAATCCAAAAATTGTAGGCCACGATTTGTATATTTTTTGGCAAGCGAAATCACTAAACGTAAATTCGCTTCAGTCAAAACCCGCTTGTTTTCATAAACATTAATTTCGCCTTGCGAAATTTCTGAAACAATTTCCTTTAAATCAGAGGCCAAAAACAAGACTTCTTTTTCAATCGCATCTACCTTCTTTAATTCAATAACTCCAGTTTCAGCTGCTAAACGAATTTTATTTTGCGCCGATTTGTTTTTGACAGAAGCGACTTCTTTTTTCAAACGGTCTATAACAGTAAGGTATTGTTTTTCGCTGTTTATAAGTGCTCGTACCAACTCATTTATCTCAGCATTAATTAGACCAGCCTGTTTCGCTAAATCATTCAAGGTATTATCTACATCCAAAACAACCTGATATTTCTCCTTTAACAGAACGATCATTGCTAAATAATGCTTATACGAAAAACCTATGTCTTTCACTTTTTCAGCATTCTTCTCTTTTTGCTTTTCATACTTTTTTAAATTTTCAGCATAATTTGCTTTACTTGACTTTCTTAAGTTATTAAATGCTTCGGTAGTTACTTTTAGTGCATGTTTTATTGGGGGTATTTTTTTAAAGAATTTTTTCTTTTGTTCTTCTTCAACAGTATCAATTACTGGCTTATCATCTTCAATCAATTCACCATCTTCATCATAGATTAATTTTTTAGGTTTTTTACTTACCTCTTCTTCCTCTTCATCAGCTTGATCCTCTGCTTCTAAGATTTGGTCTTCTTCCATAAACAAATCTTTTGCACGCACCAGGCCATCTTTTAATTGATCAGCAATATCAATAATGTAAGTTAATGCTATAGGCGAGCTTGTAATATGGTCGTTAATGATGATTTGCCATTTTTCAATTTTTTTTGCGACTTCAACTTCTTGTTCGCGTGAAAGAATTGGGGCTTCACCCATATCTGAAAAATACGAGCCGACAGAGTCGCCACGACGTGAACCGCGTTCTTCTTTATCGTAATCAACAGTTTCCTTTTTTACTGTTTCTGGCGTTTCTTCCTCCTCAGGCTGAGCTGTTTTTGCCGAGTTTTCAGCATTATTTGTTTCAATCTGTGCTAAATCATCATCACTCCCGTTTAAAAATTCTAAGATATCATCAATTGATTCATCACTCGCATTATCTTTTAAATTTTCCGGTAACTTTCCTTGTTGGTTATTAGCTCCTTGTGTGGAAGTATTTTTCTTATTTCCGCTCGATTTAGATTTTTTAGAGCGTTTTGATTCTTTCTTTTCGGTAGGAGCTGTTTTTGTTGCTAAATCTTTTTCGTTCACATCAGAGGTTGCTTTCTTTTTATTATTTGAAACAACTAATTTTAAATTAGCTCTTTTGTTGTCTTGCAAATTGCTTTTAATATTTTCTTTTTTTGAAGTATTGGCACGTTTTACTGCCGGTTTAGTTGTTTTTGTTTTTAGTTTTGTTTCGACAACTGATTTCTTAGTAGTTAACTTCTTAGGTTTTGTTTTGTCTGTAGCAGTTTTTTTAGATATAGCTTTCTTTGTTATTTTTTTTACAGCTGTTTTCTTATCAATTTTTTTAGCGGTGACGTTTTTAGCTACAGATTTTTGTTTAACTAACTTTTTTGGCATTGTTTTTTTACTTTGAACTTTAGTTGACTTATTTTTTGTTGTATTTTTCGTAATTTGTTTTTTCATGAAAATTACTTTTTCTTTAAATTTATGAAATTTGAAAAATTTATTAGCAGAGCAGACAAGACTCGCCATGACATCAAAATGCCAGCAAACTTTTCGATATTTTCTTCAATATTTTTTGATTAGAATCAATAAAGGACACGCGCATATAAAGCAAAGTACGTAAAAATGAGCGCGGGCAGCTATCATAATTTGTCAAGTATTGACAATATACAAGTTAGTTTATGAGGTAAAATAGGGATTCTGAAACATTTAGATGGAAAAAAATTGTTGAGAAAAAATGGAAATAATTATAAGGATAAACTTAGTAATTATAACATATTATATGTAAAACACTTGACAAAAGGCATCGATTTTATCGTTTTTGTCAAGTAAGATTACTCCTGCCTGATCTCTATTACTTTACCGTTTTCCACTTTTTTTAAGTGTACTTTTGAGCGAAATTGACCGGAGTCTTCCAAAATAGACTTCCCTGTGATTCCTTCATATTCGCGTATTTCATAAAGTACTTCTCTAAATTCGTCAGCTCTTGGTACGCGCTCTAAGTTCTTACCTGCCCGTTCGTACGTCTGCATAATGATATTTATAGAGTCATACATATAATCGGCAATGTAAGAAGAATCCAATTTTAAGCTTTCTATCCATGCTTGATTATTTACTGGGACACCTAATTCAAAATATCCATCAAAGAGCGAAACATCAAAATTACCAACTTCAAAAGTGTCATATCCTAATACGGAAAGTTGGATATCTTGTTGTTTCATTACTTTGTAAGCTAATGCTAATTCTGGCATAAAACCATACAAAACAACTAAATCATGACCAGCATTTTTCAATTTTGTTACCATGATATTAAAATCACGTTCCCCCGGATTAAAACGGTATTCTTTAAATAGAATATTTACCTCTTTCAGAGTAGGTGTGATGGAATCTAATATTTCTTGAGCAGATATATTATTTAAGAACAGAAGCGCGATATTCTTAAACTTATTCTTATTTATGAAACCTAGTGTTGCTGGAGCAAGTTCGCCTATTGTCACTAGATTATTAAATGTATGTATTCCATCGGCTGTATTGCTATACATTGTGGATAGATGAATGATTTTTTCTGTTGTTACAATCGGTTGTATAGCTTTGCCTGCTTGTGAATAAAGACTGAGCACGGCTGATATTCCATCATAAGAAATTAATTTACGGAGAGCCATTACAGTTTTCGCCGACTGCATTTGGTCGTCTTCTATGATCAGTTTGTAGTTAAAAATATTATCAGGATTTTTATTAAACTGGTTAACTGCATGCATAATTGCTTTTCTTACATTTTCTCCGGTGTGCGCCATATTACCACTTAATGGTAAGAGTGCCCCAATCTTTATTATAGATTTGTTATTTCCTTCTGTTATCATATTAGGCTCATTATTTTTTATGATAATGATACCAATAATAACAGCAACAAATGCTAATAACCAAAATATTTTCTTCATATTTTTAGTTTTATTTTTATAGAGGGCAAGGGGGGGATTCTTATTTTTACCATTTTAGATGAAGAATAAGAGGACAGTCTCATCCATGTAAGTGGAATCTAACAAAAGGCAATATTAAATCAGTGAATTATTTTAATTTCCAGCCACCGCCAAATGCTTCGCACACTCCTACTACTGCAAATAGTTGGCTCATTCTTGCGTTTGTTAAATCCATTTCCGCTTGTAATAAACCGCGTTCAACATCTAATACATCAAGAATGCCGATCAATCCAGCGTCTCGCTGGATATTTGCTAAATCCAAACTACGGCGTAGTGCGTCGGTTTGCTTCTGACGCGCAGTTAAACTCAAGCGCGTAAAGCGATTAGTTGATAATGCATCTAGTGCATCTTTGAATGCATTTTGCACAGTTAACTCATAATTAGCTAACATTTCCTCTTTCCGTGCTTCTGAAAATTTTAAATTTCCATATAAACGACCGCCTTGGAAAATTGGCAAATTAGCTGTTCCGCCCCAATTCCAAACACGTGCGCCACCATCAAATAAATTTGATAAGTGCAAGCTCTCTTGTCCGAATGAGCCGGTTAAAGAAATTGATGGAAAGAATGAAGCACGCGCCACGCCAATTTGCGCATTTGCAGAAATTAAAAGTTGTTCAGCGGATGCAATATCTGGGCGCATTGCTAAAATTTCAGAGGGGAGATTTTCAGGAATAGCATCAATGATTGTTAGTTCGTCTAATAATTTTCCACGTTCTTGAGTTCCCTCAACGATTTGTTTTGGGGTTTTCCCTGTAATTACCGCTAGGGCTGTATCCGCTCTAGCAAGCTGATCTTCTAAATCATTAACCTGAGCTTCAACAGAAAACATTTCAGCTGCTACACGTTTAAAATCAAGCTCTGATACGTAGCCGTTTTCATATTGAGCTTTATATAACCGGTAGCTTTCTGTACGCGATTTCAAGGTTCGTTTAGCGATACTTAATTTTTCATCAAATGCACGAAGTGAAATATAAGCTCTAACTGCATTTGCAATTAAAACCAAGCGCACATTATCGTAAAGGTTTTCAGTCGATATATATTCCGCCCAAGCAGCTTCATCTAAACGACGATATTTTCCCCAAATATCTAATTCGTAAGACGCAATACCAAGCCAATTATAATCAGAAAACGTTGCTTCTGGCGAAGCTGATAAGGTTTTTGTAGAAGGATGTGATTTGCTATAACCACCTCCGGCATTTACTGTTGGTAATAAGTCGGCAAATGCAATACGTGCTAGTGAATGCGCTTCACTTACCCGTGCGAGTGCTTGTTTTAAATCTTTATTATAGTCAAGCGTATTAACAACAACTTCATCGAGTACTGGATCACCGAAAACCTTCCACCATTCCGGATTAATGTATTGAGTAATGTCTATGGTTTCTGTATCTGCCTGTGGCTCAGGTAAGTCTATTTCCGGGCGCTCATAATCAGGTCCCATCGCACATGATTGTATGAAAAGTAATGATAAAATAGACAGTAATGGCAACAATGATATTTTTGAGTTGATTTTCATAACGCAAAATTTTGAAAAAACTCCCGCTAAAGAGGAGTAAACATTCCAGTTGGAAAATGTTCGATAGGGGATTTCTATTAGCATATTTTCCGATACACTATGAATTACTAATTACACTGTCAATTGTTAAATATAAGCTATGAAATTTAAATGCCCTAGCCTGCCTTCTAAATCTTCAAAAAGAGAAATTTCTACTAAACCCAGAGGTACATTTTGGGAAAATATCATGCAAATTAGGACTTTAACTAGAATTTCATATTTTCTTGTTTTTATTTCTAGCGCATTTGCAATTAATGCACAAATCGTTGAGTTTGCAACATTTACGGTCTGTTTCGTTGGTTTATTTGCAGGTTATCTTAAAAATGAAAAGACAATTGAGGTAAATCAAAAGATAACTTCGGAAGAAGGGCTAAAAAGCGCCCTTAATTATTTTGTGCAACTTATTGCTGTAATTACATTTCTTTCGTTAACAGAAAATATTATATTTACTGCGATTTTCGCTCTTGTACTAATTTGTCAAACCGGCCGTAGTTTTCTTGCTAGAAAGTTGCAAGGAGCAAATACTAAATTTAGTATTATTTTATTATTTATAGTATTCAAAATACTTATAATTGAATTTATTGCTATGGCACTGCTTGGTGCATTTTCACAAATTAGGAATGTAGATAACCTTGCCCCTTATTACATAGTATCTGTGTTTGGATTTTCTACGGCATTATTTTTCTTTGCCGCAAAAATGGTCGAAAATAGCCAAATATTTAGAGCTTTTGGCTGGTTTTCAGAAAAACAAGTATTTAAGAAAAAGGATAATAAGACAGTTATCAGGCCATGTAATTTTTTCCGCTGTTATGCATTTTTATTTTTCTTCGGTTCAATGTTGCCCATCACACTCGCCTACTTTCAAAAAGTACAGGGAGTTTTCTTTCTATATGTAATTCCGTTAGTTTTGGGATTTAAACTCTCAGATGCAATGCTAAAAACGAAAGAGCAAAATGACGGAAATGATAATGGTAAGGGGCAAAAATTATTGACGTTACTTACGAATGAAGATTTGAAAGATGCAGTCTTAGTGCAAACTTTAAAAATTGTCGCGCTAACAGGACTAATTAATATTGCTATTGGGGTTTTTGCACGATGAGCATTTCTCACAGGTGCATAAATAACACAAAAATCTTGCTCTTTTGCACCCTGTGAGAAACTATTTAAAATTTAAAAAATATATTTGTCTGCGCAAGTCTTATACTCAAACAACTCCGCATCGCTAAACCAATGTGCAACTTCTAACCTTGCTTCCTCAGGATCACCGGAAGCATGGACTAAATTGGCGGTAGCTGCATTTATAATGTTTCCATATGCAAAACTGATGTGAGAATAATCGCCTCGAATGGTACCAGGTGCAGCTGCTTTAGATTCAGTAGCTCCAACGAGTTTTCTTATAACCGATACTGCTTCAACGCCTTCAAGCGCAACAGCAATTATTGGCTCCGACAACATGTATTCCATCAATTCATTAAAAACCTTTTCTCCACGGCGGCTTACTACTTTTCCAATATCCTCATAATGTTTGTAATAGTGTGCTTTGTTTGGCTTAACCATTTTCATACCGATAATTTTTAAACCAACACGTTCAAAACGATTTAAAATTTCACCAACTAAACCACGTTTTACAGCATCTGGTTTAAACAAAATCAAAGAACGTTGAATCAACTCATTTTTTTTCATAATACCTCTTAATACGTATAACATTAATAAATAAAAATTAGACTTTTGCGGTGACGGCTCCATAGAGAGATTAGACTTTCGCAAAATGTCTATTATAGTGCTGCCACCAGTTCTCGTACGTGGTCAGCGCTTGCTTTAAGTGCACTCTTCTCGTTATCGGTCAAATCAATCTCAATAGTTTTTTCAACTCCCGCCTTACCTATCACAATTGGTACACCAATATACAGACCATTCAAACCGTATTCACCATTTAAATACGCAGCACATTGCAGAATTTTTTTCTGGTCTTTCAAATAACTTGTAGCGATTTCAATTGCAGCACTCGCAGGCGAATAAAATGCAGAGCCGGTTTTCAATAAAGAAACAACTTCACTACCTGCTTCGCGTACACGTTTTTCAATTGCATCTAAACGTTCAGCTGAAACAAAGTTTGCTACTGGAATTCCACCAATAGTTGTATGGGAACGAATTGGTACCATATCATCGCCATGTCCGCCCAATACAAATGCATTAATCACTGCTGGTGAAATGCCAATTTCTTCGGCCAAAAATGAGCGATAACGTGCAGAATCAAGTACACCAGCCATCCCGATGACTTTACTTGTTGGAAAGCCCGTTTCACGTTGGCAAAGTGTTACCATCACATCGAGTGGATTTGAAACTACGATAACGAAAGCGTTTGGTGTATATTGTTTAATACCAGCCGAAACTTCTCTCATAATACTTGCATTAGTTACAATCAGATCGTCTCTGCTCATACCAGGCTTACGTGGGATTCCTGCGGTAATAATTACTATATCCGCGCCAGCTATGTCCTTATAGTCGTTTGTACCAAGAATATTTATTGAGGTATTTAAAACTGGAACAGCATGGTTCAAATCAAGTGCTTTGCCCTGTGGTAATCCCTCAATAGTATCAAATAAAACAACATCGCCTAATTCACGAATTGCCGATAAGTATGCCAATGTTCCACCAATCTGCCCCGCTCCAATTAGGGCGAGTTTTTTTCTTTTTTGCATAGAAAATCAAGTTATGTAGGATGATTTATTGTACCCGCTTTTGCTGAAAAGGTAGCAAAAAACGAGCGCGCCCCTTATGTAATATACGTGCTTTTAGCAATATGCTTTGTGACGTTTTAAAAATTTACATTCTGTTCGTGCAGTACGCTTATACTCATGCTCTTTAAGAATTCCAATATTTTAAATCATCTTTTGGAGCATGGATATGCTAAGTGATAGCGAAGAGCCATATTATAAATATACTCAAACATAAGGATAAAAATAGCTTGCGAAGCAAGTCCAAGCAAGAGGAAGTATAGGAATGTCAAAGACTGATATGGGAAAACCTAAATTGTTTGAGTATATACTGTCATAAAATTGTCTTATTGCTGTAAAAATATTCTACAAACCAGCAGAATCTACTGAAAATCACATTTAAAATTAAAGAAATGCCAAAAAATTGACGTAATGAAAATATGTAAGGGTTCAGCCGCAGTATTTATTCTGAATACTTCGACTCCAAATTTAGAGGTTTTAATATCTGGAGGTTTTTATGTTAAGAATTATTTTTTTAACTGCTTGCTATGTTTTAATCTCGCAGTTTTGCACCAGTTGCACTACGTCAAATAGAACGGCAGCTTTAAACATACATAATGACAATCAAGCATCAGTTAACCATGAATATTTGAATGCTATACGACACAAAAGTAAAGCAAGCAAAGTTCTAGTTGCTAAGAATGTTGTTACAAATATTGGAATTAAAGACAGTAGTACAATAAACTTTATTAAAGATGTTTATGCAGCTAACCACTAATATATTGGAACATAATTAATTGGCATACGTTCCATTGTCTCAGTATTTGCGGTTCGTGTCTGTTCATTGTTAGTAGTTCTCTGTAGTAATTCTTGTACTTCTTTAGTATTCTCAATTTCTGCTGATGCAACAGATATAATATTGCCATTCTTAGGATTTAATACACGCACATTTAAATAAACTTTTTTTGATGATTGGGCATAGGTCCCAACGACAACACCACCCAAATTATATTGTGAATTTGCTTTGGCAAGTTCACGTGACAATGCAAATTCACCTTGTCCTGCTACGATTTGTACATCAGTAGATTGCCTTAATTCAATTACCTTATACCCTTTCATAACTAATTCAGACAATAATTGCTCAGTCATTATTCTTCCAAAGGAAGAAGTTGTTTCAATGTTATCGACATCTACAAATGAAACTACTGCGATCGGCAATGAATAGCTCCCCTTAAAAAATGCATGCAGTTGTTCTGCTAGGTATGTTGTTTTAAAACGTCCAACTGGTGTTTCATTTTGCGGGGCCCAGTCAGGATCAAGGTTATCATAGCGTTTACTGTAGGTGCAACTTGAAATGCTTGAAGTGCAAAGAATAAGGGTTAGGAAAAGTAGGAATTGTTTCATTTTATTATAGCGAATTGGAATATTTATATTGCCAATACTTCTAGTTTTCAATTAAGCCGTGTCGGGATACAATTCCGCCGTTTTTATGTAAATTATCCAACTTACACAAGGCAAAATAATCATGGCAAAAAAACGATCTATTTTTTTCTCCATTCTCGTTACGCTAATCTTAACATCTTGTGGGCAAACAAAAGCGATGTGGGAAACTACAAAGGAAACCGCAGTTGACATATTCACCTCTGAGAAGCCTGAGCAATTTACCTGCCAAATTACGCCGCAGATAGACAAAGGTTATCTTGGCTACTTAGCCAAACGTATGAATAATGGCGAACTAACTCGTGTAGCGATTGGTACCTTTGCCGTGTCTGACAATTTTAATGATTTGAATAATAGGGCAAGCTATGGGGACGCTATTGCTACGACTTTCAAAGAATATTTCCTAAAATATTCTCCAAACGGAATTTATGAGAATTTCTCTATAGGCAATACTAGTCTAGAAGCGCAAAGACGCGATTTTGAGTTTGGCAATTTTAACGCAATAAATTCCGCAAAAAAAAATGGATATAGCACTTTAATTATAGGTGAACTAAATCCGATAATAGATAATTCAAACCTTTCAATAACATTGAAAATTATTGATTTAAAAAGTGAAATAACACTTTGGAGTGGAATAGGGACAGTTACAACAACTCAACCAAATAATCGCCAAAATATTGAAAATAATCAATCCGCATTTTTTCTTAACGAACGTGTAAAATTTATAAGCGAATGTTTAGCTGCTGAGATAAATAGAAAGAGATAAAAAAAAGAGGTGATGCAAAATTTCTTCTACATCACCTCTAACACACAATTTATAGGAAGTATTATTGATTATCTTACCATAGATATAATTTCATTTAATAAATCATCCATCTTACCGATGATTCTTGAACAACCTTGGAAACCACGTTGAATAACAATAAGTTTCACAAATTCGTCAGCCATATCAGTCGTTGATAATTCCAAACATTGCGACACCAAGCTGCCAAACTTACCTGTTCCTGGTTCTCCAACTACTGCTTGTCCGGATTCAAATGTTTCAACTAAACATGTATTACCTGCTCTTACTAAACCTTCTTGATTCGCAAAAACTGCAAGTGCAATTGTTCCAATTGTAATTTTCTGTCCATTATTTAACAAAGCAACCAGCGAACCATCTGTTTCTATAGAAACGCTTTCCACGTTACCGCTTCTAAAACCATTTTGTATAATAGAGTTAATATAACTTGCATTGTCATATTGTGTCATTGGGTCGAATTTAATTCCAACCTCAGAACTTACTGCACCATTTGCCCAAGATAATAATCCAGAAGGACCATTGGCAGTCATATTAATAGTTAAATCGGTAAACTCTGCTGTACTAACACGCTTCCCATAAGCATCGAATTCTAATGTTGTTTTAGTACTAGGAGCTCCGGTTGCTGGGTCATATCCATACACATTGCTACCTAACAATACTGGGTTTCCAGCAGTACCACCAGCGACTTCTGAGCCATCAATGTACCCATTAGCAGTCCAAGAGATATTACCAGCCCCATCATCTTGTTTGTAAAATAAAATCGTTACAGTATGAACGGCACCTAATGAATCATAGACATCTACGAATGTGCTCAAAGATGCGTTGCCAGTTAAATCGTCCCAAGTTGAATAAGCTAGTGGAGGATTTGATGGATTCATATTGCCTGTAGCAACTGCGCTGGCACTTAAGTTACCAGAGACTGTGACTTTTGTTGTTGGAGATGAGTAAGACGAAACAGTATTTATACTTAGAGGTCCAATACCACCAGCACCGTTCATTGCGTAGCCTTGGACATACAAACCGGTTTGGTTTCTAACATATCCGTCATTACCTATTGATAAATTACCGGCGCGTGAATAGTAGGTCACGCCATTCTCATCCTTTAATATAAAGAAACCATTTCCATCGATTGCACAATCAAGTTCGCGGCCAGTACGTTCTTGTGTCCCTTGACGATAAATCGTGGTTGCGCTTGAAACGTAAGAACCTGAACCCGAAATATTTGCACCGTTTTGTGCACCAATATTACCAGCTAAAATATCGATAAAGTCAGCACGAGACGCTTTATATCCTGTCGTATTTGAGTTAGCAATGTTATCAGAAATAATTGAAAGTGCCGCACCATGCGATTGAACACCTGCTCTACCTGCATATAAACCTTCTAATAAATTAGCCATGAGATTAACCTTATAAAAATGTTATTAAAACCTAACTGCCTAACCAAAATAAATTGTGTGTAACTACCTTTATAATGCACAGTTTATAATTCATTTCGAATTATACTGTATATATCCGCCAACCGCCACATCACCCTACTTCATAAACATATCTTCTAGTAAACTTCTATTATATCGCTCGGATCGACATTCTTCCCATTGATAACTAATGCTGCTGTTGGCTCAAGAACAAAACCTTGAACTGTATTTGTATATTTTGCTGAAATATCAAAATAGCCACCGCCAGCATCTACTCCAGTAACAATTGCTAAGTATGAACCATCAGGCAGTCCATTTGACGCACCTAAATCAACGTCATCAAAACCAATAAAACTTTTTCCGGGTTTAAATTCCTCAATTTCTTTTGTCATATAAACAGTGCCATCTGGACCAACGATATCAACTCTGACTCCTTGCGTACCTTCTGGAATATCAACCAACAAATGAGATGCCTTACCATTAGTGACATCAAATGCTCCATTGCGTACAACAATTTCGCGCCCTAACATCGGAGCCATCTGTGAAATTGGATTGTTATTTTGTAATGCAACTAGGGCAGCCAAATTCTCATTCATTGCAATTGATTGCTCAAGTTGCGAAAATGTTGCAAGTTGTGCAGCGAAATCTTGTGAATCCATTGGGTCAAGCGGATCTTGATTTTGCAATTGATTCACTAACAACGTCAAAAATTCTTGTTGCCCAAGCACACCTTGTTTCTTGGTTGATGTAGTAGTTGTCGTTGTACCGTTAATTGCATTTAAATCTATAGCCATAAAATTAGTTTAAAATTTAAGATTTAAAATTACCTCATCCCATTGTACCGCAAATCTTGATAGGTCATTTTTGCCTAGTTTTCCCTTTACATCTAATATTAATCAAAAAGTGTGCCACGAAATAAATGTAATAATTTTAGTTATTAAAATGTAAAAAATAAACGATTTCCCCGATTTTATGGGAAAATCTAGCCTACCAACGCATTCGCGCTAGCATTAAAACCTATTCCTGAAAACAATATATTTAGGTCAAAACTTCATGAAGCATGAGTATAAAGTCGAATATGGAGAGTTTCCGTGTGCAGATATGAACTTATTGTCTACCTATTTTTACGCGATCCAGCCACTTGCGAATCTATTGCTTGAAAAGCTTGATATTTCAGTTTTATCTCTCGAGCTATTGCTTCTAAACCCTGCAAAATCACCTTCCTCACGTGTTTTTTCACCACGCGTATCTTCATGATTAAAATTATACCCAGCGAACATTTTTTCCTGTGAGAAATTATTTTGGCCATTATTTTCAAAACCAAAACTTAAAGAAATGTTTTCAATTTTAATTCCTGAATTTGCGAGAGAATTTAAAATTTCTGATGAATGCAATTTTAAATAATTTTCTACATCACTATTATTGGAGATTACGCGTGTAAAAATCTGATCGTTTCTTTGAGTTACTTTTAAAGTAACTTCGCCCAAATTTAACGGGTTCAAACGTACTACCATTGTTTGTGCTACGCGAGTTTGCTTCACGTTCTGTAGCATCTGGTTTAGCTTTTCCACTACGCTTTCACGTGCACTTTGTGGAATGTTCTTCAACACACTAGTCATTGCATTTTCAAAACCTTGTGCTTTTTCAGACAACATTTTAGTTAAACCGAAATGTTGATTATTTAAGTTAATTCCAGAATTACTTTCGCTAAAGTTTTGACTATTCTTATTTTTGTCTGCCGTGACTCCTACTTCCCCTGTCGTTCCCCCTGCCATTTGTGTGAGAATAGAATTGGTAATTTGTGTAGGCTGTGGTGTAGTCGCCTCCTGTGTTGTTGAAACATTCTCGGTGTTAGTTAAATTAGCTACATTATGTTGTGTAGAAGGTTGATGTGTAGGAGCTTGCTTTTCAGACAAATGCTCACGTACCTTTTCGTGAAGTGCATATTGAGTCGCAAATTTTTCTTGCATAGCAAGTTCTTTTAATTCCTTTGCCGATAATTCTTTTGCTTCTATTTTTCCGTCCGTAAAGGATATAATAGATTGCGTAGTCGAATTTTTAGTATCTGATTCTGTTTGTAAAATATCAGGGTCGTCATTAGAATTATTGATTAAGTCGTTAACCAAATTGTTTTCAGAATTTTCTAATGATTCTTCATTCGTATTTTGCGTTTGTGTAAAGAAAGTATTTTTAATTACTTGAGATGTATTTTCCGCCTCTGTTTGTTGCTGAATATTAGCTATTTTCTCATTGGTATTAATATCGTTTAATTCAGTATTACTTTCTTGCAGGATAGCAAAAATTGCCCTAATTTCAGTTAGATTTTCAGTATTTTCTTGATAATTCTCACCTTTATCTAAGCAATTCTCAATTTCATCATTTTGTTTATGACTAATGCTGTTTTTATTAGTCACAGAATCAACTGTTGCAGTATTAGTTTTCAATTGTTCTAGGAAAATTTCTTCACCATTGGTAAATTTATCATTATCCTCATTTTTAAAGTTTTTCGGGCTTTTTTTCTGCTCATTTTTTCGATTTTTTTTATTTTCACGTAATTCTTCTGTTGGTTTATCCTCTTGAAATCTTTGATTTGTACGAGTGTGATCTAAACGAATATTTTCATAATCACGATTATTATAAGAATCTTGCTTTGAAAATTTACTTTCATTATTTTTTTGGATGCTTGAGTCTCTAGCTGTAATTTCCGTTTTTGCTAACAAGGTGGCAAAAATGTCTTGCATGTTATTTTTTGCCGTGTCGTTGGTTTTGGTTATAGAGCTACTTGTAAATGATGAATTTCTTAATAATTCACTTAGCTTAGCACCGAGTTGCCTTTCTTTAGTAATATTCATCTGCTTTTCTATTAGGTAAAATATGCTTAATAAAAATTCTGCAGGAAGATAGAGGCAAAAATAGTGCCGAAAAATAAGAGAGCTAGCAAAAGTATTGCTATTTTTACCAAAGCCCTATTAAATGTAATTATGGTTGATCAACATACGAAACAAAATACTCCTTTCGAAGCGTCTAATGAAATTGAAATTATAGTCGCTGATAATTACGATGATGCCGTGGCTCTAAAAGATAAAGGGTGGACACCGATTGAATGTTCCTTTGGTGATTCTTCAGTCATAGATGAATTAGAAATGGATCATCATGGTGCACTTTCAAATCGAGAGGGTGTTGCAATTCGTGCTTATCGAGATTTTTTTGGTAAGTTGAAGGATAATCCAAGATTTGTGGTAACCGGATTTCCTGATGAAGATGCGACATTTGCCATTTGTGCACTTACTGGAATCATTCCACACCCTAGCTTTGCTTCTAAATTTCCATTCGCCCCAGAAAATCAACAAATTACCGCGCAGATGGATTTGACCTCTATTTCAGTGCTGATTAACGATGTTGATTTAAATCTAAATCTTGCTTTATCCTTAATTGATACATATCGTGGCAGAATGATACTTTCATGGCGCCAACAAGGGCATAAAAATTGTCGTGATAAATTAGCTTGGTATGGTGGAGTAGATAGATGGCGTACAATCTTAACTTCACAAAATAGCGATTTTATTAATGCTGCGCTTGATTCGCAAATTTCAAATATTGAAAGTGTTTTACAAGCACCATTTAAAGAGATTTCAAAAGAAATAGTAGTAGTTGATTTATCAGAGTTTGGTCCTAATTCAATTTACTACAAACTTTGGTTGGATAAATATCCTATCCTTATAGCCTATTTTGGTAATACTAATAATTTGGGGCGTTGCTCATTTGCTGTACGTGATGCAGATACGTCGAAAAAGCTTTTTGGTACCCGAGGGTTAATAGCTATTTATCCGTACTTATATCCTGGTGATTGTGGTGGACGCGAGATTATAGGTGGGAGTAGTCGTAATTCAACAATCAGTTGGCAAGAGGCATATCAATATGGTCAACAAATTGAAAAGTTTATCTCGTCAAGAAGAAGTTGATACGTCTTCTGCGAAAATATAATAATTAAAAGTTAATTTTTTTAGCAATATAACATTATAACATTATGCAAGTACTAGATAAAAAAATAATCTTTATTGCAATTACTGCACTTATTATCGTTATATTTACAACCATAATTTTTGTTAAAGCGACTGTCTAAAAAGAATTAACTGTAGGAAGTAAATTTTATTTTTTCTTGATAATTTTTTTTAGATATACTACGCGCCCAAGGTATGCACGATTTTAGTCAACAACACATCTCTGTCTCTTTTGCCCGCCGTAACCGTCGTCGCCACTAGGCGACAAATCCCCCTCCCCAACAAATACTACGAAACCATAAGAATAATTTTTTATACTGAATTATCAGTAAAATAATTTATTTAATAATATTTTACAGATCTGCTACAATATCCACAAAAGAAATAATGCACATAATTTTTTGTAGAAGGTCTGATATTAAAAAAAGGACTATAATATGAGTAAAATTTATAATTCGCTTCCTGTAGGAAAGAAAGTCGGAATTGCATTTTCAGGTGGTTTAGATACTTGCGCTGCTGTTGCTTGGATGAAAAAACGAGGAGCAGAACCTTATGCCTATATTGCTGATCTTGGGCAATATGATGAAGCAAACATAGAAAATATTCCTGATCGAGCTTTAGAATGTGGTGCCATAAAAGCAAGGCTCATAGATTGTAAAGCGCAACTTGTTCATGAAGGTCTTACTGCTCTTAAATGTGGAGCTTTTCACATTACCACAGCAGGAAAAAAATATTATAATACTACACCGTTGGGTAGAGCTGTTACAGGCACTATGTTAGTTGGAGCAATGCACGAAGACGGAGTTAATATTTGGGGTGATGGTTCAACCTATAAAGGTAATGATATAGAGAGGTTTTATCGCTATGGACTTATGGCAAACCCTGATTTAAAAATTTACAAACCATGGCTTGATAAACAATTTGTTGAGGAACTTGGAGGGAGAAAAGAACTTAGCGAATTCCTTGAGAGTCAAGGAATCGCTTATCGTATGGGAAAAGAAAAGGCCTACTCTACGGATGCAAATATCTGGGGAGCTACACACGAAGCTAAGCTTTTAGAATATTTGAATCAAAGTATGTATCTTGTAGAGCCAATTATGGGAGTTAAGTTTTGGGATAAAGATATTGAGATTGCGCCGGAGATTGTCAAAATTGGGTTTGTTGAAGGTGTGCCGGTTGAAATTAATGGCGAAAAATTAGATCAAGTTGCACTAATTTATAAGGCTAATGAAATAGGTGGACGGCATGGATTAGGCATGGTGGATTGTATTGAGAACCGTATAATTGAAGCAAAAAGTAGAGGGATTTACGAAGCTCCGGCATTTGCATTGCTTCATATTGCATATGAAAGACTTTTGACAGGTATTCATAATGAAGGAACTTTGGAAAATTATGCTACGATGGGACGACGTCTTGGCAGATTATTGTACGAAGGTAGATGGTTTGATTCACAAGCAATTATGCTAAGAGAATCTCTTGAAAAATGGATTGCTAAAGCAATCACTGGCGAGGTTACATTAGAGTTAAGACGAGGAGAAGATTACACTATCCTTGATACTGAAAGTCCAAATCTAACCTATGCACCTGAAAAACTTACAATGGAAAAAGGGATTGATGAAGAGTTTACGCAGGAAGATAGAATCGGGCAACTTCATTTGAGAAACTTAGATATTGCAGATTCGAGAAATAAATTACTAGTCTATAGAGATGCCGGAATTTTGAAACTTGGTAACGCTGCAAAAGGTAAATTCCTTGAGAATTTATAATTTATAAATCTACTTATTCGATACTGGAAAAGTCATTTTATTTTAACATTGCGTTGATTTGCAACGCAACCCCACTTTTTCAGTACCAACTACATTATAAAGGAGGATAAAGTTTATGTTTAAACTACTATGGGATAAGGGTGAAGCTCTTGATAAAGTAATGCACGAATTGACTGTTGGTAATGATTATTTAATAGACAAAGAATTGATAGCTTGGGATTGTATTGGTTCTGCTGCTCATGCCCGTATGCTTGAGACTATTAAAATTTTGTCCCCTGAAGATGTTGCAGCTCTTCTTAAAGAATTAAAAAACATTCATGCACTTGCACTTGAGGGTAAATTAAATATTCCACCCGAATTGGAAGATGCTCATAATTTCATTGAAAATTTATTAGTTGAAAAAATAGGAGAAGTAGGCTTGCGTATTCATGCTGGGCGTTCCCGTAATGATCAAATCCTGGTTACAGTTCGTTTATATTTAAGATACGTCTTAGTTCAGGTACTTTTACAGCTTATTGATTTTATCCAGATCTCTTTTCAGCGTTATGATGAACTTAAAGATATATCAATGCCAGGTTATACTCATGCTCAACCGGCAATGCCTTCAAGTGTAGGAATGTGGCTACACGCTTTCATAGAAGAGGGTTTGGGATTATTAAGGGAAGGTTTGATGTTGATTGATATTATAAATATAAATCCGCTTGGTGCTTCCGCCGGATTTGCTTCAAATCTTCCACTTGACCGTGAATTGACTACCAAATTGCTTGGCTTCAATGCTGTTCAGCGTAGTGCTATTAATTGTAATAATAGTCGGGGCAAATTTGAACATAAAGTTCTTTGTTTTGCCGAAAACATTGCCGGAATGTTTGAAAAACTAGCTTGCGATATTATGCTTTATACAACCCAAGAATATGGTTTTTTTAAACTCCCTGTAGAGCTCACAACCGGTTCAAGTATTATGCCTCAAAAACGTAATTCAGATCTTGCTGAACTACTCCGTGGGCGTGCGGCTAAGGTCCGTGCAGCTTCCAGCGAGATAGCTTTGGTTATTTATAAGCTAAATTCCAGTTACAACCGAGATCATCAATATACTAAAGAGCCACTCATGCGCGGTATTCACGAGCTTAAAGAAATGTTTCGTATGGCTGATCTTTTGATTGAACGTTTCAGTGTAAACAAAGAACGTCTAGAAGCAGTGATGTATCCCGAATTATATGCAACTTATGAAGCAAATAATTTAGCTAAATCGGGAGTACCATATCGTATGGCATATAAAATTGTTGCTGAAAAAGTTAAGGGTAATAATTATGATTCTTCTGGCTTAGAGAAAGATTTTGCTTATATTGCAAAACAAACAGATAAATACGCAAATGATGCACGAGCCGAATTAGTTGAATTGGCTAAAAAGGTAAATTTTATTAAAGTGCAATTTGAGAAAGTAGAAGAAAAGATTTTTGATTAATCCATAACATATTGACAACAATATGATTTTTTTATTTTTTTTA